>CAIQIL010000239.1 GCA_903871865.1 uncultured Burkholderiales bacterium | reverse complement strand
GAACACCTACGGCACCGGCTGCTTCATGCTGATGCACACCGGCGCGCAGGCCGCCACCTCGACCAACGGCCTGCTGACCACGGCCGCAGCCCAGCCCGACGCCAGCCCCACCTACGCACTGGAAGGCAGCGTCTTCATCGGCGGCGCGGTGGTGCAGTGGCTGCGCGACGGCCTGCAGGCCATCCAGGCGGCCAGCCAGGTGCAGTCGCTCGCCGAAAGCGTGCCCGACGCCGGCGGCGTGATGTTCGTGCCGGCCTTCACCGGCCTGGGTGCGCCCTATTGGCAGTCGGACGCGCGCGGCGCCATCGTCGGGCTGACGCGCGGCAGCACGGTGGCGCACATCGCGCGGGCGGCCCTCGAATCGATCGCCTTCCAGAGCACGGCGCTGCTGCAGGCCATGGGCCGCGACGTGGCCGCCGCCGGCGCACGGCCCGTGACCGAGCTGCGCGTGGACGGCGGCGCCTGCGTCAACAATCTGCTGATGCAGTTCCAGGCTGACTTGCTGGGCATCCCGGTGGTGCGGCCCCAGGTGGTCGAAACCACGGCCCTGGGCGCGGCCTACCTGGCCGGCCTGGCCACGGGCGTCTATGCCGACCGCCACGCCATCGCCCGGCTGTGGCAGGCCGAGCGCACCTTCTACCCGACGCTGTCGCGCGAGCGCGCCGACGAGCTCATGGCCCGGTGGGAGCACGCGGTGCGCCAGGCCTGCGCGGGCTGACTGCACTGAAGCCCCCCATGCACCTGCAAGGCCTGCGCCGCAAGCTCACCCACGCCTGCCTGTACGAAGCCATCGCGATCGGCATCGTCACGGTGGCCGTGCGCCTGGCCCGCCCTGAAGCCGACACGGCCGAGGCCAGCCTCCTGGCCGTGAGCACCTCGGTCATCGCCTTGCTGTGGAACATGGCCTTCAACACGCTGTTCGAGGCCTGGGAACGCCGCCAGGCCGACCGCACCCGCACCGTGCGGCGGCGCATGGCCCACGCCATCGGCTTCGAGGGCGGGCTGGCGGCCATGACGGTGCCCTTGATCGCCTGGTGGTTGCAGGTGTCGTGGTGGGCCGCCCTGCTGGCCGACCTCGGCCTGCTGGTGTTTTTCCTGGGCTACACCCTGGTCTTCAACTGGGTGTTCGACCACGCCTTCGGGCTGCCGGCTCACCCCACCCATTCGGGTTAGCCCTCGGTTTTGTTGACGCGACCTTGTTTCGCGTCAAAGCCTGTCGCAGGCTCGCCCTTTGTGTCGCGCATGCGCCTACAGACAAAGGCAGGTCAACCGAATCATGGGCGGCGCTGGCACCCACGCCAGACCCAGGCCCACGCATGAACACCACCGCAGTCCACACCCTCGCTTCCCGCGCCCCCATCGCCAGCCGCCGCTTCACGGTGCGCGGCCCCGATGGCGAGCTGGCCGTCACCACCTGGGGCGACGCCAGCCTGCCCGTGATCGTCTTCGTGCACGGCTATCCCGACAACAGCAGCAAGTGGGAAGACGTGGCCCAGCAGCTCTGCGATGACTTCTTCGTGGTGGCCTACGACGTGCGCGGCGCCGGGCGCTCCTTCACGCCGGCGAGCGGCACGGGCGCCTACAAGCTGGACCGCCTGTGCGCCGATTTCACCGCCGTGATCGACGCCGTCAGCCCCCAGCGCCCGGTGCACCTGGTGGCGCACGACTGGGGCTCCATCCAGGCCTGGGAATTCGCCACCGAGCCCGCGCTGGCCGGGCGGCTGCTGTCCTACACGACCGCCTCGGGCCCCTGCCTGGACCACGTCGGCCACTGGATGCGCGACCGCATCGCGCGCCCCACACCCGGCAACCTGTGGCAGGTGGGCAAGCAGCTGGTGAAGTCCTGGTACATCTACTTCTTCCACCTGCCCTGGCTGCCCGAGGCCCTGTGGCGCGGCGTGCTGGGCCGCCGCTGGCACCAGGTGCTGCGCGTGCTGGAGTCCACCTCGGTGCCACCGCGCGAAGGCCAGGCCCACGACGGCGCCAATGGCGTGAACCTCTACCGCGCCAACATGCTGCCGCGCTTGTTTGGCCCGCGCGCGCGCCATGCCCACGCGCCGGTGCAGGTGCTGGCCCTGATGAAGGACAACTACGTCAACCCGGCCCTCACCGAGAACCTCGGCCGCTGGGTGCCCGAGCTGTGGCGCCGCGAGGTGCAGGGCGGCCACTGGCTGTCCCTGAAGAACCCGGCGCTGTTCGCCAGCCTCGTGCGCGAGTTCGTCACCCACATCGAAGGCGCGCCGGCCTCTGCGGCCCTGCAGCACGCCCGCGTGCGCAGCGCACCCTCGCGCTGACCCCTCGTCCTGCCAGACACCCCCCGCATCACCCGAAGTCCCGCCATGTCCGCCGCCATCCCACCGACCCCGCACCACGCCCTGGAACCCCGCCACGTCAAGTTCGACTGGCAGCACACCCCCGTGCAATGGCTGCCGGGCGACGCCTTCGCCACCCACACCATCAACGTGCTGCACCTGCTGTTCCCGGCCGGTGAGCTGTGGTTCTGCCGCGTCTACAACAAGGTGCTGCCGCAAATCACCGACCCGCAGGTGCACGCCGATGCCAAGGGCTTCATGCGCCAGGAAGCCATCCATGCGCGCTCGCACGAAGGCGTGCTCAAGCACTACTACCAGACGCACGGCATCGACACGGGCCCCTTCACCGACAAGATCGACCACCTCTTCAAGCACTTCCTGGGCGAGGCGCCCTTTGGCTTCAAGATCGGGCACACGCGCTTTTGGATCCGCCAGCAGCTGGGCACCATCGCCGCGCTGGAGCACTTCTTCGGCTACCTGGGCAACTGGGTGCTCAACGCCAAGGGCCTGGACGATGCCCAGGCCGACCCGGTGATGCTGGACCTGCTGCGCTGGCACGGCGCCGAGGAGGTCGAGCACCGCATGGTGGCCTACACCCTGTTCAAGCACATGGGCGGCAACTACCTGGAGCGCGTCCTGCACATGCTGCTGGTGATGGGCATCCTGCTGTCCCTGATCTACCAAGGCAACCGCTTCATGATGAAGGCCGACCCGCAGCGCCCCCGCCTGGTGGGCTTCCTGCGCGGCTGGCGTGACAGCGCCAAGGCCGGCCACCTGCCCGCGCTGGGCCACGTGATCGCGGCCGCCGCGCGCTATTTCGGCCCGCGCTTCACGCCCGGCGACGAAGGCGACACGGCCCAGGCCCTGGCTTACCTGGCCTCGTCGCCCGCGGCCTCGGCGGCCCAGCACGGCGGCAGCTACCGGGGCTGAGCGCGGCCAGGCCCAGGCAGGGCGCGGCACACAGCCCCTGCATGCCACAAATCAGGGATGCGTGCGAAAGCCCTTCGCCAGCAGGGTCCATGGGCCTGCGCGCCAGAATGCGCCACCCCATGACCCACGGAGACCCCCGATGAAGCTCTACCTGAAACCCGGTGCCTGTTCGCTGTCGCCCCACATCGTCCTGCAGGAACTGGGCCTCGCGCACGAGACCGAGACCGTGGACCTGGCCAAGAAGGTCACGGCCAGCGGCGCCAACTACTTCGACATCAACCCCAAGGGCTACGTCCCCGCCCTGACGCTCGACGACGGCACGCTGCTCACCGAAGGCCCGGCCATCGTGCAGTACCTGGCCGACCTCCACCCCGATGCCAGGCTGGCGCCGCCCAATGGCTCACTGGCGCGCTACCAGCTGCAAAGCTGGCTGACCTACATCGGCACCGAGCTGCACAAGAACTTCACGCCCTTCTTCAACCCGGCCGCCACCGCCGAGATGAAGGCGCAGGCTGGCGCCATGCTGCAGCGCCGCTTCGCCCTGGTCGAGTCCGAGCTGGCCAGCAAGTCCTACCTGATGGGCGAAGACTTCACCGTCGCCGACGCCTACCTGTTCACCGTGACGAGCTGGGCCAAGTTCGTCCACTTCGACCTCGGCGCCTTCCCCCAGCTGCAGGCCTTCCAGGCCCGCGTGGCCGCCCGCCCGGCGGTGCAGCGCGCGCTCAAGGCCGAAGGGCTGATCTGAGCCCCCAGGCAGGTCGGGGCACCCGGGGCGGGCCCGCCTTCCTATAATCCACAGATTCCCTGTTTTGCAGGCCAATGCCCTGGCGGTGTTGGCCTGCGCCCGTCTTTGCGGTGACCCCCATCGTCCTATGAGCGCCCCTACCGAACACCAGACCTATGACCCACGCGCCGTCGAGGCCCGTGCACAGCAACACTGGTCGCAGCCGCACTGGAACGGCCACGACGCCTACCGTGTCACCGAGGATGCCAGCAAGCCGGCCTTCTACGCCTGCTCCATGCTGCCCTACCCCTCGGGCAAGCTGCACATGGGCCACGTGCGCAACTACACGATCAACGACATGCTCACGCGCTACCTGCGCATGAACGGTCACAACGTGCTGATGCCCATGGGCTGGGACGCCTTCGGCCTGCCCGCCGAGAACGCTGCGCTCAAGAACAAGGTGCCGCCCGCTGCCTGGACGTACGACAACATCGCGTACATGAAGAAGCAGATGAAGGCGATGGGCCTGGCGATCGACTGGTCACGCGAAATCGCCACCTGCCAACCCGAGTACTACCAGTGGAACCAGTGGCTGTTCCTCAAGATGCTGGAAGCCGGCATTTGCGAGCGCCGCACGCAAACGGTGAACTGGGACCCTGTGGACCAGACCGTGCTGGCCAACGAGCAGGTCATCGACGGCAAGGGCTGGCGCTCGGGCGCACCCGTTGAAAAGCGCGAGATCCCCGGCTACTACCTGAACATCACCAAGTACGCCGACGAACTGCTGGGCGCCGTGGCCAACCCGGAGGACCCGAACTACCTCAGCGGCTGGCCCGAGCGCGTGCGCCTGATGCAGGAGAACTGGATCGGCAAATCGGAAGGCGTGCGCTTCGCGTTTGCGCATGACATCGTCGGCAGCGATGGCCAGAAGATCAACCACGGCCAGCTGTGGGTCTTCACCACCCGCGCCGACACCGTCATGGGCGTGACCTTCTGCGCCGTGGCCCCAGAGCACCCGCTGGCCGTGCACGCGGCAACGTCCAAGCCCGAGCTGCAAGCCTTCATCGAAGAATGCAAGACCGGCGGCACCACCGAAGCCGAGCTGGCCACGCAGGAAAAGAAGGGCATGCCCACCGGCCTGTTCGTCAGCCACCCGATCACCGGCGCCCAAGTCGAGGTCTGGGTCGGCAACTACGTGCTGATGTCGTATGGCGACGGCGCCGTGATGGGCGTGCCTGCGCACGACGAGCGCGACTTCGCTTTTGCCAAGAAGTACGGCATCGCCATTCAGCAAGTGATCGGCGTGGAAGGCCAGACCTTCTCCACCGACGCCTGGCAAGAGTGGTACGGCGACAAGCAGCGCGGCGTGTGCGTCAACTCCGGCGAACTCAATGGCCTGAGCCACAAAGAGGCGGTGACCAAGGTCGCCGAACTGCTGGCGGCCAAGGGCATTGGCGAGAAGAAAACCACCTGGCGCCTGCGCGACTGGGGCATCAGCCGCCAGCGCTACTGGGGCACGCCCATCCCCATCATCCACTGCGCCGATTGCGGCCCGGTGCCGGTGCCTGAGACGGACCTGCCCGTGCGCCTGCCCGAAGACGTGGTGCCGGACGGCAGCGGCAACCCGCTGAAGACGCGCCTGGACTTCCTCAACGTCGGCTGCCCGAAGTGCGGCAAGCCCGCCCAGCGCGAAACCGACACGATGGACACCTTCGTGGACTCGTCCTGGTACTTCCTGCGCTACACCTGCGCCGACAACCACGGCGCCATGGTCGACGAGCGCACCAACTACTGGATGGGCGCCGGCAACGCAGCAGGCCACCGCGGCATGGACCAGTACATCGGTGGCATCGAACACGCCATCCTGCACCTGCTGTACGCGCGCTTCTGGACCAAGGTCATGCGCGACCTGGGCCTGGTCAAGGTCGATGAGCCCTTCAAGAAACTGCTCACCCAGGGCATGGTGCTCAACCACATCTACTCGCGCAAGACGGCGCAAGGCGGCATCGAGTACTTCTGGCCGCACGAGGTCGAGAACACCTTCGACGCCAACGGCAAGGTCACCGGCGCCAAGCTCAAGTCCGACGGCTCGGCCATCGACTACGGCGGCGTGGGCACCATGTCCAAGTCCAAAAACAATGGCGTGGACCCGCAAGAGTTGATCGACACCATGGGCGCCGACACGGCCCGCCTGTTCACCATGTTCGCCTCGCCGCCCGAGCAGACGCTGGAGTGGAACGACGCCGGCGTGGAAGGCGCGCACCGCTTCGTCAAGCGCGTGTGGAACTTCGGTGCCAAGCACACCGACGCCCTCAAGGCGGCAGGCGCCGTGGTGCAGGCCGAGCTCAGCGCCGAGGCCAAGGCCCTGCGCCGCGAGGTTTTCGTCATCCTCAAGCAGATCAGCTACGACTACGAGCGCATGCAGTACAACACCGTGGCGTCTGGCGCCATGAAGCTGCTCAACGCGCTAGAAGCCCACAAGGGCAACTCGCCGCAGGACCTGGCCGTGCTGCGCGAAGGCTATGGCGTGCTGCTGCGCGGTCTCTACCCCGCCTGCCCGCACCTCACCCACGTGCTGTGGGAAGACCTGGACTATGCCGCCCGCGACGGTGGCGACCTGCTCGACGCCCCCTGGCCGCAGGTGGTCGAAGAAGCCCTGGTGCAAGACGAGATCGAGCTGATGCTGCAGGTCAACGGCAAGCTGCGCGGTTCGATCAAGGTCAGCCCCTCGGCCGACAAGGCCGCCATCGAGGCCGTGGCCCTGGCCAGCGAGGACTTCGCCAAGTTCGCCGAAGGCAAGGCGCCCAAGAAGGTCGTCATCGTGCCGGGCCGCCTGGTCAACATCGTTGTCTGAGCCCTGGTGTTCACTGGTGATAAGGTCATGCCCATGCAACGTCGTCACTTCCTGAGCCTGCTGGGTGCGCCCGCCGGCGCCGCGGCCCTTGCCACCCTGGGCGGCTGCGGTTTCGAGCTGCGCCAGGGCTATGCCATGGCCTTCCGCACCCTGCAGCTCACCGGTTTCACGGCGAACTCGCCACTGGCCACCGAACTGGCCCGCGCGCTGGAAGCCAGCGGCGTGCAGGTGACGGAAAGCTCGCTGCAGGCCGTGCGCGCGGCCTCGTCGGTCATGGTGCCGCCCAGCCACATCGAGCTCAACGCCCTGCTCGACAAGCGCGAGACGCTGGTGTCGGCCAAAACGGCCTTCGGCCAGGTGCGCACCATCACCGCGCGCACCACGCTGCGCTTCCAGGTCAAGCGCTCGGACGGCAGCATCCTGATCCCGGCGTCCGACGTGGTGCTGGCGCGCGACCTCAGCTACAACGAGCGCGACGCCCTGGCCAAGCAGGACGAGTCCGCCGCGCTCAACCGCGCCCTGCAAAGCGACATCGTCGGGCAGGTGATGCGCCGCCTGGCCGCCATCCGCCCTGACCAACTGGTCGCGCCAGCCGAGCCCGCTCTGCCGCGGTCCTCGTTCAGCGCAGCCTCGGCCAGCGATGCGGCCGGTGACACGGCCTCTGGCGCAGCGCGCTGAGTGCGCCGCCATGCAAGTCCGGGCTGAACAACTGCCAGGCCAGCTCGCCAAAGGTGGGCTCAAGCCCATCTACACGGTGCATGGCGACGAGGCCTTGCTGGCCCAGGAAGCCGGCGACGCCATCCGCCAGGCCGCGCGCGCGGCCGGCCACACCGAGCGCCAGGTGCACACCGTCATGGGCGCGCACTTCGACTGGTCCAGCCTGCTGGGCGCGGCCAGCGAGATGTCCCTGTTCGGCGACAAGCAGCTCATCGAGATCCGCATCCCCTCGGGCAAGCCGGGCAAGGACGGCTCCCAGGCCTTGCAGCGCTACTGCGAGCAGGCCGCGGGCAACGACGGCATCCTCACCCTGATCACGCTGCCGCGGCTGGACAAGACCCAGCTGAGCAGCGCCTGGTTCACCGCCCTGGACGGCCTGGGCACCTCGGTGCGCTGCGACCCCATCGAGCGCCAGGCCCTGCCGCTGTGGATTGCCCAGCGCCTCAAGGCACAGGGCCAGGAGGTCGAGCCCGGTGAGGCCGGCCAGCGCACCCTGGCCTTTTTCGCCGACCGGGTGGAGGGCAACCTGCTGGCCGCCCACCAGGAAATCGTCAAGCTCGGCCTGTTGCACCCGCCGGGCACGCTGACCCAGGCGCACATCGAAGACGCCGTGGTCGATGTCGCCCGCTTCAACGTCTTCAAGCTCAGCGAAGCCTTGCTGACGGGCAACATGGCGCGGACCCTGCGCATGATCGACGGCCTGGAGGCCGAAGGCGAGGCGCCCAACCTGGTGCTGTGGGCCCTGGCCGACGACATCCAGGGCCTGTGGCGCTGCCGCCAGGCGCTCGAAGGCGGCAAGCCGCTGCCCATGGTGCTGCGCGAGCAACGCATCTGGGGCCCCTATGAG
>CAIQIL010000238.1 GCA_903871865.1 uncultured Burkholderiales bacterium | reverse complement strand
GTGGCCCAGTCCGGCTGCCACACCTCGACCATGACCCGAAAGAGACGCTCCATCATGTCGGGCTCGGTCATGACCTGGGCCAGATCGCCTCTGCGGGGGCAGTCGAGCGAGACACGGTTGTAGGCCCAGGCTGTACCAGACCCAATGTGGGCCATCCATGACGCAGCATCGGTCCTCTTGGACGTCAGAAGCAAGGCACTGAAGCCCACCGGCAAGGTCAAGTGCGGCGCAACACCTCGCCTGGCACCATTGCCTGGCCTCAGGACCTTGAGCCTGACCTCATCGAGGTCATCCGGCAAAGGCATCAGCTTGTCTTTGGGCGCCAGGTAATGCCATGCCTGCAACGCGGGGCAACCCGCCAGCAAGGCCGATGAAAAACGCATCACATCGTGAGCGATCTCCTGGGCCGTCTGGCTGCGCGCGCCCCAAGTGCATACCAAGCTGTAATCGGGATAAGTCATGTTCTTTGTCATGCAATGATCAAGCGTCACGCCTGCGGCACCGGCGGCAACCACCTCGCCTCACGCAGCACCCGCTTCAAGGCCTCGCAACGCGCATGGTGCTCGGGGTGGCTGTACACAAAGCGCTCGCCCGGTGTGGTGACGAAGTACTGGCCTGGCGCCAGTACCTCGCCCGCAGCACTGTTCAAGCCATGCACCTGAACGCCATCAGGCAGCACCAGCCCCGGCGGCAAGGGCTCGCGGCCGTACAGCATCCAGTGCACGGGGCATGCAGGCTCAGGGTCGCTCATGTCGGTGTGCGACACGGTGGCCCAGTCCGGCTGCCACACCTCGACCATGACCCGAAACAGCCGCTCCATCATCTCGGGCTCGGTCATGCGCTGGGCCAGATCGCCCCTGCGGGCGCAGTTGATGGCGACGCGGTTATGGGCCCAGGCCGTGCCCTTGCCCACATGGGCCATCCAGGCCACACCGTCTCGTTTGGACGTGTACAGCAACACACTGAACCCCACAGGCAAAACCAGATCGGGCGCAGCGCCACGCCGCTCGCAGTTGCCTGGCTCAATCGCCTGCTGACACACTTGAATCGCATCAAGCGGCAAGGGCATGAGCTTGTCACGTGGGCCCAGGTAATGCCAGGCCCCGAACTGCGGACACGCTTCCAGCAGCCGCTGCGAAAACCGCATCACATCGTGCGCGATTTCCTGGGCTGTCTGGCTGCGCGCGCCCCAAGTGCATACCAAGCGGTAGTCTGGATGAATGATGTTTGATCGCATGTTCATGCTCATCCTGCCATTGCACTAGAACGAGCCCGTCTCATCCACCCCAGCGGCGTTGCTCGGCTTCGGACACTCTGGTTTGGCAGTTGCGACCTTGACGGGAATCTTGTCTTTCAGCAGTTTCTCGAATGCACTCCGAATGCCCTCATTGGGCACCACCCACTGCACAGATCGTCCAACCGATTGGGCCGCGTCCAATTGCCGCTTCACTTGCAGGGCCAACTTATCTTGCATCCTCCTCGACACATATCCCTCCTTCCACACCCCCAGCTTTTCGTCGATCTTGTACCCAAAGCCCTTGGCCTCGATCAGCAGGCTGCCGTCTGGCCCCAGGCCATCGAACTTCACCATGCCGGTGCGGCTGATGGAGGGGTCCACGCCCACCGCCACCGCCTTGCCCGGTGGCATGCCCGTGGCACAGGCCTGGAAGGCCGCATTGGCCGGGCTCATGGCCTCCTTGACATCGATGACCTTGACCTCGCCCGGCAGGGGTTTGTCGGCCGCAAAGGCTGGCAGGGCCAGCACGATGGGCAAAAGCAAGGCGCCCAAGCAGCGGCGCGCGTTCGAAATGAAGCGATTCATGGCGTCCTCCCTTGGGTTCATCGGGTGTTGGCGCAGCGATGCGCGTCCTGGATGGCGCGCGCACGCAAGGCCGGCGAAGGCCCGTACACCGCCGAGGCATGCAGGCGGTCCAACTCCTGGCGGAAGGCCGCGGCCACAGTGGGCGAATGAACGATGAGCACGTTCTCGTCGTTGCTGTGCAGCGCTTCTGCCGACCAGTTCATCGAGCCTGCGATCACAGTGCGGTCGTCCACCACCGCCACCTTGTGGTGCAGTTTGTCGCCCTCGGGCAAGACGGGGTAGCCAATCGCCATGGGCGTGACGGCCCAAGGGCGCAACTGCGGTTTGAGCGCGCAACCCTCATCCAGCAAGCGCACGCCCCACATGTCCAGCGTGGCGCTGAAGTCGTTGTCAACGTAGCCCTGGTCGAACATGCCACGCACCGTCACGCCTTTGGCGGCGAGTTGCCCCATGGTGTCGGTCAAGGTGGCATCGGTCAGCACGAAGGCGCCCAAGTCGATGCGACTCACCGCCGTTTTGAGCACCGCGTCGATCAAACCGATCGTGGTCGATGCCAAGGGCTTGCTCGCAGAGAAGGGGCCGAACTGCAGCTGAACCAGGCCTTCGGGTGTGCTGATGCCCAGGGCTGCACGTGCGCCTTTGGCGATGCCGAAGCGGCTGTTGCGCAAGCCTCCTGGCCCATCGCCCCACAGGAGGGCGAACTCCTGCGCGTAGGCTTTCGCCACTTCGGCGTAGCGCACCTCCACCAGGTTCTCGGCATTGCCTCGGCTGGCGGGCCGCCCGATGTCGCCAAAGAAGCCGCTGTGCGTCCAGTTGGCCGAGCCCGTGAGCACCACCTCGCCGTCGAACACGGCGAACTTGTGGTGCATCAGGCCCGAACCCTTGCTGCCATCCTCGGTGTCGTCGATGACCGGGATGCCAGCCCGCGCCAGGATGGTGGCCACATCGTTGGCGGCCAGTTCGGCATCGGATGCTTCGCCGTCGCCATCCACATCGACCAGGCTGTCCACCTCGGCCCAGACTTCCTTGTCGGCATCGCTGAGGCTGGCGACTTCGTCGGGCGTCAAGGCGGCCCAGTTCCTGCGGAAGCTGTTGTCCATCACCACGCGGACCTGCACCCCTCGGCGCGCGGCTTGGGCCAATGCCTGCGCGATGTGGGGCAAGGTGATGCCCATCACGGCCACGTCGATGCGGGTGCGCGCGGCGGCAATGCGCTGCACGATCACCTGCTCGAAGTTGTCGCCCGCACGTTGCATGCCACGATGGGGCTCGACAAAGCTGGCTTCAGGCCGGTGGTTGAAGTAGGTGGAGAAAGTGGTCGAGGCCTCGGCTGCGGTGGCATGGAGCACGTGTGCGCCCAGCACCCAGCCAAAAACGACACGACGCAATGCGACGCGGCATGCACGTGAGCAAGTCATGGGGGATTCCCTGTGGTGTGTGATGTTCCAGGCTCAGCGGTGGAGCCTGCATGCAGGTCGGCAGATGCGCCGGCCTGTCATGACCCAACCATAGCGCGTGGCCTCGCACGCGCAAGTCGAATTCGGTGTTTCGAACACACCCTCAGGGGCGTCTTGACGCACCGCGCGCGGATGGCGCAGTGCGTCAGATGCGCATCACGTGCGCATCAAGTGAGCATCAAGCAGGCATCGCCTGCGCTCAGATGCGCTCGGCCAGCGCAACGGCCTTGCCGATGTAGTTGCCCGGCGTCATGGCCAGCAGGCGGGCCTTGTCGTCCTCGGGCAGCTCCAGCGTTTGCACAAAGGCCTGGATGGATTCCTTCGTGATGGCCTTGCCGCGGGTCAGCTCCTTCAGGCGCTCGTAGGGGTTGGGCAGGGCGTGGCGACGCATCACGGTCTGGATGGGCTCGGCCAGCACTTCCCAGGCGCTGTCGAGGTCGTCGGCCAGGGCCTGCGGGTTGACTTCCAGCTTGCCCAGGCCACGCGCCAGGCTGTCGTAGGCCAGCAGGGCATAGCCCAGGCCCACGCCCATGTTGCGCAGCACGGTGGAGTCGGTCAGGTCGCGCTGCCAGCGGCTGATGGGCAGCTTCTGGCTCAGGTGGGTCAGCACGGCGTTGGCCAGGCCCAGGTTGCCTTCGGCGTTCTCGAAGTCGATCGGGTTGACCTTGTGCGGCATCGTGCTGGAGCCGATCTCGCCTTCCTTGGTGCGCTGCTTGAAATAGCCCAGGCTGATGTAGCCCCAGACGTCGCGCGACCAGTCGATCAGGATGGTGTTGGTGCGAGTGACGGCATCGAACAGCTCGGCCATGTAGTCGTGCGGCTCGATCTGGATGGTGTAGGGGTTGAAGCTCAGGCCCAGCTGGTTCTCGATCACGCCCTGGCTGAAGGCTTCCCAGTCGGTCTCGGGGTAGGCCGAGAGGTGGGCGTTGTAGTTGCCCACGGCGCCATTCATCTTGGCCAGCAGCTTGACCTCGGCGATGCGCTCGCGGGCGGTCGCCAGGCGGGCCACCACGTTGGCGATTTCCTTGCCCACGGTGGTCGGCGAGGCGGTCTGGCCGTGCGTGCGGCTGAGCATCGGGATGGCGGCGAACTGGTGGGCCATGCCGCTCAGCGTGCCGATCAGGCCGTCGATGGCCGGCAGGACGACCTGCTCGCGCGCGGCCTTGAGCATCAGGCCGTGGCTGGTGTTGTTGATGTCTTCCGAGGTGCAGGCGAAGTGCACGAACTCACCGGCCTTGTCCAGCTCGGCGTGGCCGGCGAAGCGCTGCTTGATCCAGTACTCCACGGCTTTCACGTCGTGGTTGGTGGTCTTTTCGATGTCCTTGATGGCCTGGGCATCGGTCTCGGAAAAGCGCGACACCAGGCCGCGCAGGTGGCTGCGGGCGGCGTCCGACAGGGGCGCGAACTCGGGCAGGCCGGCGTCCGACAGGGCGATGAACCACTCGACTTCGACCTGCACGCGGCGGTGCATCAGGCCGTACTCCGACAGCAGCGGGCGCAGGGCAGCGACCTTGGAGGCGTAACGGCCGTCCAGCGGCGAGAGGGCAGACAGTGCAGAGAGGTTCATGGCGGGATTCCGGCAGGTCAAACAGACGCCCCGTCCAAGCGACGGGCAACCCGCTATTTTACCGGCCAGTGCGCCGCCAGCACCGCCACCCCCACGCGCGTCTGCAGAACGGTGGCATTCAGTCTCACCCTGCGCGCCTGGATCTGGGCCCACGGCCAGTACAAACCCAGCGTCAGCAAGAGCAGCAGGCCGTGGCGGCGCTGCATGCGCACGATGGCCGGCACGCGCAGGCGGCAGCGCACCCGCACATGGCGGTTGCCCGTGCGGTTCCACACCAGCTTGTGCCCGCGGGCATGGGCCTGCGGCCAGACCAACCCGAGCGACACCGCCACGCTGGCAGCCAGCAGCGCGGCCAGCGCCCAGGCGGGCACACCCGCGGCCTGCCACCACAGCAGTCCAGCCAGGCAGATGCTGGCCAGCCCGAGGTTGAACACCAGCAGCAGCAAAGTCGCCCCCAGCGCCTGCAGCATCAGGCTGGAGATGGCGTCCGGGCCCAGGCGCCAGCGCACGCGCAGCGGCCCCAGCCGCAGGTGCGACTGGCGGAAGTGCAGCCAGGCCCAGCACCAGCCCGGCACCGCCAGCAGGCAGCCGCCCAGGGCCATGCCCCACAGCACCCAGCCCACGGCATGCCCCCACCAGGCCACGACCAACCAGGACCACACCAGCAGCGCCACCCCGGCCAGGGGCCAGCCCAGCGCCTGGTAGACGTCCAGCAAGCCCGCCTCGAAAGCCATCGGGCGGCGCGCCCAGGTGGTGCGCTGCAGGCATTGGCTCAGGCCCAGCAGCTTGAGCATGGGCCACACGGCCAGCGCCAGCGTGGCGGCCGCCAGCCCCATCACGACCGACCCCACCGCCGCCAGCACCACCCCGCCCAGCAGGCTCAGCAGCAGGCACTGGCGCACCAGCATGGCCCAGGGCGAGCGGTGGTCGTCCAGCGGCTGGCCGGCCACGCGGGTGTGCTGCAGCAGGTAGCGCCGACACGCGATGCGCGCCCACGGCAGGTAAGCCCCCAGCGTCAACAGCGTGAGCAGCAGGCCCTGGAACCAGAGGCGCGCGTAGGCGGCATCGGCGCCGGTGAAGGCCACGGGCCAGGTGTCGATGGCACCGTTCGGCAAACGGGGCAAGGCCTCGGCGGCGCGCCAGGGCACGGCCTGGGTCAGCACGGGGGGCGCCGTGGGTGACGATGAGGCTGTGGGTGCAGGTGCAGGCGCACCAGCCCCCGCGTCCGGCGCATGCCCCGGGTGCTCTGACGACGCCCCAGCGCCAGCGGCCCGGCGCGATCCAATCGGGTCGGGCCAGTTCCATGCCTGCGCGGGCCGGTCGGGCACGGCCTGCACAGACAAAGCTGCGCCCACGGCCCTCAGGGCCGAAGACCAGCGTCCGACAGGGGTCAACCGGAGGGCGCGCGCAGGAGAGCGGGCGCCGGATCTGTTCATTTCGGCATCAAATGTAATGGGATGCATCCCCCACGCGCCGCGCAACGCCCCCGAAACAGGTGGATCGACCGGGGATGGCGGCGGCCGCAGACGCAAGTCCCGGGGGGCAGATAAAATCCGCCACAGACACACACGACGACACAGAATGAAACTGATCGGATCCCTGACCAGCCCTTACGTCCGCAAGGTGCGCATGGTGCTGGCCGAGAAAAAGCTCGACTACAAGTTCGACGTGGAGGACGTGTGGGCTGCCGACACCACCATCTCGGCGTCCAACCCCCTGGGCAAGGTGCCTTGCCTGGTGATGGAAGGCGGCGAGGCGATCTTCGACTCGCGCGTCATCGTCGAATACGTGGACACCCTCTCGCCCGTGGGCAAGCTCATCCCCTTGAGCGGCCGCGAGCGCGTGGAAGTGCGCACCTGGGAAGCCCTGGCCGACGGCCTGATGGACGCCGCCATCCTGGCGCGCCTGGAGGCCACCTGGCCGGGCCGCACCGAGGCACAGCGCAGCCAGGCCTGGATCGACCGCCAGGTCGGCAAGGTGCACGCCAGCCTCAAGGCCATGAGCCAGGGCCTGGGCGAGCGCCCCTGGTGCACCGGCACCCACCACAGCCTGGCCGACATCGCCACCGGCTGTGCCCTGGGTTACCTCGATTTCCGCTTCCCTGACATCGACTGGCGCGACACCTACCCCAACCTGGCCCGCCTGTTCGAGAAGCTCTCGCAACGCCAGAGCTTCATCGACACGGCCCCGCCGGCGGCCTGAGGCTGAGCGTCAGTCCCGCAGGCTGAACGAATCGGCCTGCGCCCGCAGCCAGTACTGCTCGAAGGCGGGCTGGCTCCAGGGCGCCTCGCCGCGCTCGGCGGCCAGCAACTCGCCCGGCTTCAGGTAGGGCAGCAGGTTCGACAGCCGCCGCACCTCGAAGCCCGACACCCGCCGCACGATGTGGTCGGCGCTGATGTCGTTGGGGTGGTGCAAACCGGCCGCCTGCACCAGCTCCTTCAAGGCGTGCAAGGTGTTGTGGTGGAAACGGTGGACGCGCTCGGCCTTGTCAGGCACCACCAGCGCCCGGGCACGCAAGGGCTCTTGCGAGGTCACGCCCGTGGGGCAATGGCCCGTGTGGCAGCTCTGCGCCTGGATGCAGCCCAGCGCGAACATGAAACCGCGCCCCGAATTGCACCAGTCGGCGCCCAGGGCCATCATCCGCGCGATGTCGAAGGCGCTGATCACCTTGCCCGCGCAGCCCAGCTTGACGCGGTGACGCTCGCCCAGGCCGACCAGGGTGTTGTGCACCAGCAGCAGGCCTTCCTGCAGCGGCGCGCCGACGTGGTCGGTGAACTCCAGGGGCGCAGCGCCCGTGCCGCCCTCGGCGCCATCCACCACGATGAAATCGGGCCAGATGCCCGTTTCGCGCATGGCCTTGGCCATGGCGAACCACTCCCAGGCGTGGCCCACGCAGAACTTGAAGCCCACCGGTTTGCCGCCCGAGAGCTGGCGCAGCCGCTCGATGAACTGCACCATCTCGATGGGGGTGGAGAAGGCGCTGTGGCTGGCCGGTGAAACGCAGTCCACGCCCACGGGCACACCGCGCGTCGCCGCGATCTCCGGCGTCACCTTGGGGCCCGGCAGCACGCCGCCATGGCCGGGTTTGGCGCCCTGGCTGAGCTTGAGCTCGATCAGCTTGACCTGCGGCTCGCGCGCGTTGGCCACGAACTTGTCGGCATCGAACTGGCCGGCGTCGTTGCGGCAACCGAAGTAGCCCGAGCCGATCTCCCAGATCAGGTCACCGCCAGGCTCGCGGTGGTAGCGGCTGATGGAGCCCTCGCCCGTGTCGTGGGCGAAGCCGCCCTTGCGCGCGCCGGTGTTGAGCGCCAGCACGGCGTTGGCGCTGAGCGCGCCAAAGCTCATCGCCGAGATGTTGAAGACGCTGGCGCTGTAAGGCTGCGTGCACGACGAGCCGCCCGCGCCGATGGTGACGCGGAAATCGTGCGAAGCCACGTCGCTGGGCACCATCGAATGGCTCAACCACTCGTAGCCCGTGGCGCCCACGTCCTTCTGCGTGCCGAAGGGGCGCTTGTCGGGCTCGCCCTTGGCGCGCTGGTACACGAGCGAGCGCTGCTGGCGCGAGAAGGGCGCGGCCTCGTTGTCGCTCTCGATGAAGTACTGGCGAATTTCCGGCCGGATGAACTCCAGCAGGTAGCGCAGGTGCCCGATCACCGGGTAGTTGCGCAGCAGGGAGCGCGGCGCCTGGCGCATGTCGTTGAGGCCCAGGCCCGCCAGCGCAGCGCACCCCATCGCCAACACCCAGCCATGGTGGCCGCCCTCGGTCGCCCACAGCCACAGGCCATACAACAGCCCCAACACGGCAGCCACCCAGGCCGCGTAGCGGATGGGGATGTGTGCGTTGAGTCGAATCAACCACCTCGGCATGGCTTCCTCCTGCGCAACCTGGAGTGGCACGCAGGTTCAATGTAGCGAATCGGGCCAAGGCCGTTCGTGGCATTTGAACGCCTTGTCGCACCCAGTCCACCGCTGTGATGCGTTTGACACGCAACCGGCGCGGGGTCCATCTCGGCCAGGTTGTTGCTGTCCCACGACATGGGGAATTGCGGCTACACTGGCCGACAGCGCCGATTTGCCGTCGAAAGTGCGGGCAGCATTTGCCAGCCTCACCCCGACCGTTCCGAATTGCGGGCGCTTTAAAAATGCCGCTAAAGAGGTCGATGCCACCGGCCCCTGCTTCCTGCGCGGCCGGTTTGTTTCTTTCTGGATCGCTCCACCATGTCCCTCGGGATCGTCACGCCCGCCACCCTGCACTTTGAGGCGCCGCTGCCACTGCAGAGCGGCGCGCAATTGCGCGATTACACGCTCGCATACGAGACCTACGGCCAGCTCAATGCAGACCGCAGCAACGCCGTGCTGGTGTGCCACGCGCTCAATGCCTCGCACCACGTGGCCGGCCTGCATGCCGGCGCCGACGGCCAGCCCCTCCCGAAAAGCGAAGGCTGGTGGGACAACATGATCGGCCCCGGCAAGCCCCTGGACACCGACCGGTTCTTCGTCATCGGCATCAACAACCCGGGCTCGTGCTTTGGCTCGACCGGCCCGACGCACACCAACCCCGACACCGGCAAGCCTTATGGCGCCGACTTCCCTGTGGTCACGGTGGACGACTGGGTCAACGCGCAGGCCCGTGTGCTGGACGTCTTGGGCATCACGCAACTGGCCGCCGTGCTGGGTGGCAGCCTGGGCGGCATGCAGGCCCTGAGCTGGACGCTGCAGCACCCCACCCGCGTGCGCCATTGCGTGGCCGTGGCCACCGCGCCGAACCTGTCGGCACAGAACATCGCCTTCAACGAGGTGGCGCGCCGCGCCATCGTCACCGACCCCGACTTCCACGGCGGCCACTTCTACGAGCACGGCGTGGTGCCACGCCGCGGCCTGCGCGTGGCGCGCATGATCGGCCACATCACCTACCTGTCGGACGACGTGATGGAGGCGAAGTTCGGCCGCGAGCTGGTCGGCCGCGAACTGGGCGACGCGCCCAGCTACAGCACCCAGGACATCGAGTTCCAGGTCGAGAGCTACCTGCGCTACCAGGGCGACAAGTTCAGCGACTACTTCGACGCCAACACCTACCTGCTGATCACGCGGGCGCTCGATTACTTCGACCCGGCCCGCACGCACGGCGGCAATCTGTCGGCGGCGATGGCCCAGGCCCTGGCCAAATTCCTCGTCATCAGCTTCACCACCGACTGGCGCTTCTCGCCGGCGCGCTCGCGCGAAATCGTCAAGGCGCTGGTGGACAACCGCCACGACGTCAGCTATGCCGAGATCGACGCGCCCCACGGCCACGATGCCTTCCTGCTCGACGACCCGCGTTACCACGGCGTGGTGCGGGCCTACTTCGAGCGCATCGCACGGGAGGTGAAGGCATGAGCGCGGTCCAGACACACAACCCCTTCCACCACGTCATCGCCTCGCTGATCCCGCCGGGCTCGCGCGTGCTCGACCTGGGTTGCGGCGACGGTGCCCTGCTGGCCCTGCTGCGCGATGCGCGCCAGTGCACCGGCTACGGCATCGAGCTGGACGATGCCAAGGTCGAGGCCTGCGTGGCCCGCGGCGTCAACGTCATCCAGCGCAACCTCGAAGAGGGCCTGAGCATCTTCGACGACAACAGCTTCGACGTGGTGCTGCAGCTCGACACCCTCCAGCACCTGCGCAACACCGAGGACATGCTGCGCGAGACCGCACGCATTGGGCGCATCGGCCTGGTGAGCTTCCCCAATTTCGCGCATTGGCCGCACCGTTTCAGTGTGTTGCGCGGGCGCATGCCCGTCTCGCGCAGCCTGCCCTACCAGTGGTACGACACGCCCAACATCCGCGTGGCCACGTTCGCGGACTTCGAGATCCTGGCGGGCAAGAACGGCCTGCGCATCCTCGAATCTTTCGGCTGGCACGATGGCCACGAGGTGCGCCTGTGGCCCAACCTGCTGGCCAGCACCGCGGTGTTCAAGTTCGAGCGCGCCTGAAAAAAAG
>CAIQIL010000237.1 GCA_903871865.1 uncultured Burkholderiales bacterium | reverse complement strand
GTCCGCCCTGGCCATGATCGGCCTGGTGCTGGTGCAGCACGGCAAGGGGGCCGACATGGGCGCGTCGTTTGGCAGCGGTGCGTCGGGCAGCCTGTGCGGCGCCACGGGCAGCGCGAACTTCCTGGCGCGCTCGACGGCGGTGGCCGCCACGGTGTTCTTCGCGAGCACCCTGGGCTTGGCTTACTTCGGCAACCACCGCGGTGCAGCGACGGCCGAGCAGCCTTCGCTGCTGGAGCAGGCTGCCAGCGCTGCTGCGGCCGCCTCGGTGGGGGCTGTTCCGGCTTCTGCCGTGCTGCCGGCAGCTTCGGGCGCCGCCCTGATCCCCACCAAGTGATGGGGCATGGGCCTCATGATGCTGCGATGCCGCAACACTGCACAAACGCTGCATGTGATGGCTGTGTCAGCTTCGTGAAGCCTGTTTTTCGGTTTAGAATCTGAGTCTTCGGTGAGCAAGCCTCACGCCAGCCGAATGACAGGTTTGCAGCGCCGCACCCACAAGGTCAGGCGCACAGATCCTCTCCCGCCGACGTGGTGAAATTGGTAGACACGCTATCTTGAGGGGGTAGTGGCGAAAGCTGTGCGAGTTCGAGTCTCGCCGTCGGCACCAGAAAGATACGAGCGAGTCTTGTGCCCCCTCATGATCAGCATTGCCTGTCACCGAGAAGCTGATCCAGGGGCATGTGTCAGCTCTCCATGTGGGGATGCTGGCACGGGGTTCAAGCTCTCGGGTGGGCGCGCTGTGGATGATGTCATGTCGGGGTCAAACCTGAAGGACAACATGCCGGGCGCGCCTTTTGTTTTGTCGGTGTGATCCAATCGCGCCAACTTCGCGCCAGTCTTCATTGCGTTCAACCTGAAAGCCCGCGGTCATGAACATCGAGCAATACCTCCCCGTCATCCTGTTCATCCTGGTCGGCGGCGGCGTCGGCGTGGCGCCGCAGTTGCTGGGCTTCCTGCTCGGCCCCCGTCGCCCTGACGAGGCCAAGAATTCCCCCTATGAGTGCGGCTTCGAGGCGTTCGAAGATGCCCGCATGAAATTCGACGTGCGCTACTACCTGGTGGCCATCCTGTTCATCCTGTTTGACCTGGAAATCGCATTCCTGTTCCCCTGGGCGGTGTCGCTCAGGGAAGTGGGCATGCCCGGCTTCCTGGCCATCATGTTGTTCCTGGGCATTCTGGTCGTGGGCTTTGCCTACGAATGGAAGAAGGGCGCGCTGGACTGGGAGTGATCCCTCTCTGCGCAGCTGCACACACCACCGGAATCTGAAGAGGTAAATCACATGGGCATCGAAGGCGTCTTCAAGGAAGGTTTCATCACCACCTCCGCCGACACCCTGATCAACTGGTCGAAAACCGGTTCGCTGTGGCCCATGACCTTCGGTCTGGCCTGCTGTGCCGTGGAGATGATGCATGCCGCCTGCGCGCGCTATGACATCAGCCGCTTCGGTGCGGAGGTGTTCCGTGCCAGCCCGCGCCAGTCCGATCTGATGATC
Organism: uncultured Burkholderiales bacterium; assembly: GCA_903871865.1. Taxonomy (GTDB): domain Bacteria; phylum Pseudomonadota; class Gammaproteobacteria; order Burkholderiales; family Burkholderiaceae_C; genus Aquabacterium. Next base: position 180 of record CAIQIL010000237.1, on the reverse strand, counting down.
GTGGCCGGCACCCTGACCAACAAAATGGCGCCGGCTTTCCGCAAGGTCTATGACCAGATGTCGGAGCCGCGTTGGGTGCTCAGCATGGGTTCATGTGCCAATGGCGGTGGCTATGACCACTACAGCTACTCGGTGGTGCGTGGCTGCGACCGCATTGTGCCGGTCGACGTCTACGTGCCC
>CAIQIL010000236.1 GCA_903871865.1 uncultured Burkholderiales bacterium | reverse complement strand
TGGCGCCACATGCGCGCGCTGTGCACCCACCCGCGCATCGCCGAACACGCCGCCGCCCACGGCTTTGGCGAGGTCCGGACATGCGCCCCCACCGTGGCCGCAGTGGTGCAGGCACGACGCTCTGCGCCCTGATGCGCCGACTGCCGCGCGAACTCTGCCGCCGCAGGCAGGCCACGTCGATACAATGAAATCATCGTGAGCGAACTCCCCTCCCCCCTTTCGGCCGCGCCCCTTGCCCACGAGGCGACCGCGCAGGCCCCCGAAGCAACGCCGGACGCCTTCTTCCAGCAAGGCCCCGGTTGGGTGCGCCTGGCCGTGCTCGTGCTCAGCGTGGCCGCCGGTGGCGCAGGCTGGCTGGCCTGGCAGACGCACAAGCGCGTCCAGGGCCTGGAGCAGGAACTGGTGCGCCGCCAGCAAGACAGCCAGGGCCAGGCCACCGAGGCCCGTGTGGCGGCCAAACAGGCGCAAGAGCTGGCCCGCGAAGCCGCGGCACGCGTCACCCTGCTCGACACCCGGCTGAGCGAAGTCGCCCTGCAACGCTCGCAGGTCGAAGACCTCATCAAGACGCTCAACGTCTCGCGCGACGAAAACCTCGTCTATGACCTGGAAGCCGGCCTGCGCGTGGCCAGCCAGCAAGCCGCGCTGACCGGGAGCGCCGAGCCCCTCGTCACCGCCCTGCAATCGGCCGATGAGCGCCTGACCCGTGCCAAGCAGCCGCGCCTGGACAATGTCCGCCGCGCCGTCGCCAAGGACCTCGACCGCGTTCGCGCCACCCGCGTGGCCGACATCAACGCCCTGACCATCCGCCTCGACGAAGCCGTGCGCCTGGTCGATGAAATCCCGCTGATCAACCAACCGGAAGCGGCGTTCAAAGCGCCAGCGCCCACCACCACCCCGAGCCCGGCGGCAGGCGCCAACAAAGCCACCACCGGCAAGGCCAGCGCCGTCCCCGACGACAGCTGGCGCAGCACGGTGCTGAGCTGGACGCGCGGCGCCGCCGAATCCGTCTGGAGCGAAACCCGCAGCCTGGTGCGCGTGACACGCATCGCCCAGCCCGAAGGCATGCTGATCGCGCCCGATCAGGCCTTCTTCCTGCGCGAAAACGTCAAGCTGCGCCTGCTGAATGCCCGCCTTGCCCTGCTCAGCCGCCAGACGCCCCAGGCCGCGGCCGACCTGCGCCTGGTCGAGCGCACCCTGCCGCGCTACTTTGACGCGCAGTCGCGCAAAACACAGCTGCTGCAATCCATGGTGAGCGACGTCATAGCGCAAAGCCAGCAGACCGCCGTCCCGCGTCCCGACGACACCCTGGCCGCCCTGGCCGCGGTGGCGGGCGGACGCTGAAGCCGAAGGACGCCCGCGTGCACGGCATCGTCTGGACCCTCCTGCTGGCCGTGGCCGCCGTGGTGGGCGCCACCGCGCTCGGTGGCAACGACGGCCTCGTCACCATCTTCTGGATGGGGTGGCGCCTCGACCTCTCGCTCAACCTCTTCCTGCTGGCACTGCTGCTGTTCGTGCTGGCCGTGTACTCGTTGGTGCGCGGCCTCGACAGCCTGCTCGATTTGCCCGAGCGCGCGCGCAAGTGGCGCGTGGCCCAGCGCGACCGCCAAGCCCAGGCCGCCCTGCGCGAGGGCCTGGCCCTGTACATGGCGGGCCGCTACACCCGCGCCCACAAGGCCTGCCAGCGCGCAGTGGCCATCCAGGCGGACACGCCGGAGCTGGCCCTGGACGCCGAATTCACGGCCTTGGCCCACATGCTCTCGGCCGGCAGCCTGCACCGCCTGCAAGACCGCAACAAGCGCGACGAGCACTTGCAGCGCGCCATCGACCTCGCCCTGCTGACCCGCAAGCCGCGCCCCACCGAAGAAGGCGCCCGCCTGCTGGCCGCCGAGTGCGCCCTGGAAGACCGCGACGCCCCCCGCGCCCTGCGTGCCCTGGAAGAGCTGCCCCCAGGCGTGGGCCGCCGCACCCAGGCCCTGCGCCTGAAACTGCAGGCCAGCCGCCTGGCGCGCCAGCCCATGGAGGCCCTGCGCACGGCACGCCTGCTGGCCAAGCACCAAGGCTTCACCAACGTGGCCGCCGAAGGCCTGCTGCGCACTTTGGCCACCGAGGCCCTCGCCGCCGCGCGCGACACCGACCAACTGCGCGCCCTGTGGCAGAACCTCGATGTCCACGAGCGCCGCGACCCGCTGGTGGTGGCGCACGCTGCGCGCCGCATGGCCGACCTGGGCTCAGCGACCGAAGCACGCCAATGGCTGGCACCGCTGTGGGACCAGATCCACGCCACCTCTGTCGAAGGCGCCACCGCCCTGGCCCATGCGCTGCGGCACGCCCTCAGCGGCCTGGAAGCCGAATGGCTGCCCCGGCTCGACGCCACCACGCAGGCCGCCTTGCGCAACCCTGCGCTGGCCTTGACGCTGGGCCTGGCGCTGGCCGAACGTCAGCTGTGGGGCAAAGCCCGCAGCATGCTGATGTCGGCCGCCAACGACCACGATCTGGACGACGATGGCCGCCGCCAAGCCTGGGCCTGCCTGGGCCGCCTGGCCGAGCGCGAACACCGCGAGGAAGAAGCCGCGCGCTACTTTCGCCAGGCCGCCCTGCTCGATCG
>CAIQIL010000235.1 GCA_903871865.1 uncultured Burkholderiales bacterium | reverse complement strand
CCCCATGAGCACCTCCGAACCCCGTCCCGGCACCCTGGACATCGTCATCTTCGGCGGCAGTGGCGACCTCGCCTTCCGCAAGCTGTTGCCCGCGCTGTTCATGGCCTTCGTGCACGACCGCCTGGAAGCCGGCACCCGCATCGTCGGCGTGGGCCGCCAGGCCTGGTCGCGCGAGGAATACCTGGCCTTCATCGACCGGCAGTCGCGCGCCTTCATCGACGCTGCGGCCTTCACCGAAGCGGCCTGGCAGCGCTTCCTGGGTCAGCTGACCTACCGCTGCCTGGACGCCACCCGCGCCGAGGACTACGCCTGCCTGCACGACACGCCGCGCGCCGAGGTGCAGCGCGTGTTCTACCTGGCCACGGCCCCCAGCCTGTTTTCGCAGATCGGCGCGAACCTGGCGGCGGCCGGGCTGATCGATGCGCGTTCGCGCGTGGTGCTGGAAAAACCCCTGGGCACCGACCTGGCCTCGGCCCGTGCCATCAACGCCGACATGGCCCAGCACTTCAGCGAAGGCCAGATCTACCGCATCGACCACTACCTCGGCAAGGAAACGGTGCAGAACCTCATGGTGCTGCGCTTTGGCAACGCCATCTTCGAGCCGCTGTGGCGCGCGCCTTTCATCAAGAGCGTGCAGATCACGGTGGCCGAGGCCGTGGGCGTGGGCAGCCGCGCTGGCTTCTACGATGGCGCAGGCGCCCTGCGCGACATGGTGCAGAACCACCTGCTGCAGCTGCTGTGCATCGTGGCCATGGAGCCGCCGGTCTCGCTCGACCCCGACGATGTGCGCGACGAGAAGCTGCGCGTGCTGCGTTCGCTGCGCAAGATGGCGCCGGACGATGTGCGCCGCGACACCGTGCGCGGCCAGTACGTGGCCGGCGTGGCCGAAGGCCTGCCGGCGCGCGGCTACCGCGAGGAGGACAACGTCCCGCCCGACAGCCGCACCGAAACCTTCGTGGCCCTCAAGGCGCAGATCAACAACGCCCGCTGGGCCCACGTGCCCTTCTTCCTGCGCACCGGCAAGCGCATGCAGACGCGGCGCTCGGAGATCATCGTCGAGTTCGCGCGCCAGCCGTTCTCCATTTTCCCGACGCAGGCCATGGGCACGCCGAACCGCCTCATCATCAGCCTGCAACCGGAGGAATCCATCCAGCTGGAAGTGATGGTCAAGGAGCCGGGTTCGGGCATGGTGCCGCGCGCCGTGAAGCTGGAGCTGGATTTGCTGTCGACCTCCGACAAGCGCCGCGCGGAGGCTTACGAGCGCCTGCTGATGGACGTCATCAAGGGCCGCCTGACCCACTTCATGCGCCGCGACGAGCTGGAGGCCGCCTGGACCTGGGTGGAGCCCATCCTCGATGGCTGGAAGCTGCTCGATGACAGACCCCGCGACTACACTGCAGGCACCTGGGGCCCTGCGGCTTCGTCGGCCCTGATGGCGCGCGAAGACCTGGCCTGGTTTGAGGAGTCCTGAGCGTGCAACCCGCTGACATGGTGGCGCTGGCGCAGTCGCGCTGGCCCCACATCGAGATCCATTGTCCGCCTGCGGACGAGGCCGTCGCACGGCTGGCCGATGACATCGCCGCGCGTTTGCGCGAGGCCATCGAGGCCCGTGGCCAGGCGCTGCTGTGCGTGTCGGGTGGCAAGTCGCCGGTGGCCTTGTTCGAGGCCTTGCGGGCCTTGCCGCTGGCGTGGCCGCAACTCACGGTCACCCTGGTCGATGAGCGCTGCGTGCCGCCCGAGCACCCCGACAGCAACGCCCGCCTGGTGCGCGCGCACCTGCTGCAAGGGGCCGCGGCGCAGGCCCGCTTCGTGCCCTGGATCGACGCGCCGACCCCCTTGCTGGCAGAAGCCGCCGCGAAGGCCAATGCGCGGATGGCGGCCTTGCCCGTGCCCGACGTGCTGGTGCTGGGCATGGGCACCGACGGCCACACGGCCTCGCTGTTCCCGCATTCGCCCGACCTGGCCCGTGCGCTCGACCTGGCCACGCCCGAGCGCGTGTGCGCCCTGCGCCTGCCCGAGCCACCGCCGCAGCCCCAGCACCCCCGCCTGACGCTGACGCTGGCGCAGATCCTGCGCGCGCGCCGCCTCGTGCTGCCCGTGCAGGGCGCCGACAAGCTGGCCGTGCTGGGCCAGGCTGCGCGCGACCGCAGCCCGCCTGGCCTGGACGCGCTGCCCATCTCCCACATCCTCCACCAGACCACCACGCCGGTGAGCCTGTGGCTGCCTTTTTGAGGTGCCCATGACCCCTCCTGCCTCTCCCCCTTCCGTCCCCCTGCACCCGGAACTGCTGCGCATCACCGAGCGCATCCGCCAGCGCAGCGCCACCACCCGCCAGGCCTACCTGGCCATGGTCGACAGCGCGCGCCGTCCCGGCGCCTACCGCGCTGGCATGGGCTGCGCCAACATGGCCCACGCCTTCGCGGCCATGCCCGCGTCCGACAAGCTGGTGCTCAACCAGGAACGCCAGCCCAACCTGGGCGTGGTCACGGCCTACAACGACATGCTCTCGGCCCACCAGCCCTACGAGCACTACCCCGAGCGCATCCGCGCCGCAGCCCGCGCGCTCGGCGCCACGGCCCAGGTCGCTGGCGGCGTGCCCGCCATGTGCGACGGCATCACGCAGGGCGAAGACGGCATGGAGCTGTCGCTGTTCTCGCGCGAGGTCATCGCCCTGGCCACGGCGGTGGCGCTGTCGCACAACGTGTTCGATGCGGCCCTG
>CAIQIL010000234.1 GCA_903871865.1 uncultured Burkholderiales bacterium | reverse complement strand
GGCGCGCGCCCAGGCGTTGTGGCGCTCGTCCAGCTCGCGCTGGTAAGCGGTGGCGTCGCAGCGGCCTTCCAGCAGGCGGGGATCGGCGAGTTCGTCGATCACGCCCGGGTGGCGCAGCAGGTAGCGCATCGGCCACTTGGCCAGGCCCAGCAGGCGCAGCAGCCGGCGCAGCACCTCCTGGCGCTCGGCCAGCAGCGAGAGGTAGCTGTCGCGGCGCAGCAGCGGGTTGAGCCAGTCGATGAAGTGGCGTACGGCGTCCAGGCCCAAGGGCTCGGAGGCGTCGCCATCGGCGTCTTCAGCGGTGCTCAGGGCCAGCTTGGTGGCGCGGCCGATCAGCTTGGCCAGGCGCAGCTTGGCGGTGTCCGACAGCATGGCCACTTTGGGCTGGCGGGCGAACTCGGTGACGTGCGGGGCCAGCTCGGCGGGCAGGCGCGCGGCGAAATCTTCGTGGTCCACCGGCAGGGCGGGGCCGTTGCAGCCTTTGCAACCGCCGTTGCTGCCGCTGCCACCTTCGCGGCCATCGTGCAGCAGGGCGTCGAATTCCATGGCGACGAACTCGCGCACTTCGCACAGGGTGTGCAGCAGTTGGCAGGCGACGGTGAGGCAGTCGCTGCGCTCGGTGGCCGGGGCCGCCTGGTCGGTGTCGGCGTCACCTTGCCGCAGGCCCAGGCTGCGCGCGATCCAGTCCACATCGGCATCCTGCGTGGGCATCATGTGCGTTTGCTGGTCGTCGAGGAACTGGATGCGGTGCTCGACGCGGCGCAGGAAGATGTAGCACTCGGCCAGGCGAGTGGCCGTGGCCGCGGGGATGAGGCCGCGCGCCACCAGCCGAGGCAGGGCCTTGAGCGTGGAGCGGGTGCGGATTTCCGGGAACTGCCCGCCGCGCACCACCTGCAGCAGCTGCACGGTGAACTCGATTTCACGGATGCCTCCGCGCGAGAGCTTGACGTCGTTGGCCCGGTCGGCGCGGCCGGCGGCGCGGCGCGTGGCCTCGTCGCGGATCTTGCGGTGCAGCTGGCGCAGGCCTTCGAAGACGCCGTAGTCGAGGTAGCGGCGGTACACGAAGGGCATGACCAGGTCGCGCAGGGCCAGGGCGCGGGCGTGGTGGCTGCCGCCGGGCATGCAGTGGCGCGGCGCGACGATGCGGCTCTTGAGCCAGGCGAAGCGCTCCCACTCGCGGCCTTGCACAAGGAAATACTCTTCGAGCATGCCCATGCTGACCACCGGCGGGCCGGAGTTGCCGTTGGGGCGCAGGGCGAGGTCCACGCGAAAGACGAAGCCGTCTTCGGTGTTGTCGGCGATCAGGGTGCTGAGCTTGCGCGCCACCAGGGCGAAGTACTCGTGCGCCGTCACCTGGGTGTGGGGCTGGCCGTTGACGCCTGCGGTGAGGCCGTCTTCCTCATAGACGTAGATGAGGTCGATGTCGGACGAGACGTTGAGCTCGCGCCCACCGAGCTTGCCCATGCCGATGACCCAGAAGTCGATGCGCTGGCCTTGTTCGTTCAGCGGCGCGCCGTGCTTGAGGTCGAGTTCGGCCTGGGCGGCGGCCAGAGCATGGTCCAGCGTGACCTCGGCCAGCTCGGTCATGGCCACGGTGACGTCCTGCATGGGCGCGGATTGCTCGATGTCGAGCACGGCCAGGCGTTCCATGACGAGCTGGCGGGCCACGCGCAGGGCGCTGGTCAGGTCGCGGCCCCCGGCTTGCAGGCGGGCGATCAGGGCGGCGATGTCGGTGCTGCGCGGCAGGCCGGGCGTGGCCACGGCGAAATCGGCGAGCTCGCCCTCGTAGCGGCGGCGGATGCGCTGGACGTAGCGGGAGTGCGCCGCTGTGGCGGTGGACGAAGGTGCGCAGGAAGCGGCGTCGGAGAAGGAATCCATCATGCGTTCAGAAGGTGCGACGGCAGGTCTGTGCTAGGGTTCGCGCTGGTCAAACCCCGCTGCCTGCGAGCCCATGGGCCAATCCCATGCGCCGATGTTAGTGCACCACCCGGTGCCTGCAAGTCGGGGAATAGACGGACGTCACCGCATTTCATGTCAGACAAGTTTTCCTCTCCCGACGACGGTGCCGCATCGCCAGACCCGTCTGCCACGCCGCGCCAGCCCTCCGCGCGGTGGCTGGGCCGGGCAGGCAGCGGCCTGTTCAAGGCGATGGCCTGGGGCTTGGGCGGGCTGGTCATGCTCATGGTGGTGGCCTGGGCTGTCCTGTTGTGGGCGATTCTGCCGCGTGTGGATGGCTGGCGTGCTGACCTGGCGCAGCAAGCCACAAAGGCATTGGGGCTGAAGGTCGAGATCGGCCAGGTGCGGGGCCGCGCCGATGGCATCTGGCCCACCCTGGCCTTGCAAGACGTGCGCCTGCTCGATGCCGATGGCCGTGTGGCGCTCAGCCTGCCCGAGGTGGAGGCGCGCTTGTCGCTGACCACTTTGAGCCCGCAGGTCTTGCTCGATGGCGAGTTGCGCCTGGACCGCCTGACCCTGGTGCGTCCCGCGCTGGACATCCGCCGCGATGCGGCCGGTGACATCCACATCGCCGGGCTGAAATTGCCGGCGGCTTCGGCGCCTTCGGGTGACGGCGGCGGGCTGGACTGGGTGCTGTCGCAGTCGCGCATCGACATCCGCCAGGGCACGGTGCGCTGGAGCGACGACTGGATGCGCGCGCCGACCCTGGCCTTGCGCGATGTGGACGTGAAGCTGCGCAGCCGCCCCAGCCTGCGCGGGCGCGTGCATGAGCTGGACGTGGCGGCCACCCCGCCCGAGGCTTTTGGCCAGCGCTTCGAGCTGCACGGGGCGGTGTCCCAGCCGCTGTGGCTGGTGGGACGGGCCCCGACCGAGCCGCAGGGACTGGCGCTGGCTTCTGCCGCGCCGGTGGCCTGGTTGGAGCATGCTGTGGACCGCGCCGTGTTCTGGGCGCGGCACTGGGGCGTGGACAGCACCCGCCCGTCCGATTGGCAGACTTGGTCCGGCCAGGTTGCCGCGACCTTCCCCAGGGTGGATGTCCAGCGCCTGCGCCAGCACGTGCGCCTGCCCATCGAGGTGGACAGCGGCCACGGCGCCTTGAGCGCCTCCCTGGCCCTGCGCAGCGGCCGCATCGACAGCGTGCGCTTGCAAACCGACCTGCAGGCCGTGCGCCTGCGCCTGGCGCCCGAGTTGCAGCCCTTGGCCTTCCAGCGCCTCAGCGGTGAGGTGTCGGCCGCCAACGAAGACCGCAAGGCCAGCCTGTCCTACACGCGCCTGGCGTTCACGCTGGACGACGGCGTGAGCTGGCCGGCCAGCAGCGGCAGCCTGTCCTGGCAACACCCCGCGTGGCCGCAAGGCTGGCCCGCCAGCACCTGGTCGGACACCCTGGCCGGCAGCCTGCGCGCGGACCGCCTGGACCTCGCCTTGCTGGCCGCCCTCGCCGACCGCCTGCCCCTGGCGGCACAGGCCCGTGCGCGCCTGGCCGAGCTCTCACCGCACGGCGTGGTCGAGGGGCTGTCCTGGCAGTGGGATGGCCCGGCGGGTGCGCCCACGGCCTACAAGCTGGCCGGCCGAGTGAAGGGCCTGGGCCTGGCCGAATCGCCGTCCGAAGGGCGGCCGGGCCTGTCGGGGGCCGATGTCAGCATCAGCGCCACAGAGGCGGGCGGCAAGGCCGAGCTGCAGATCCAGCGCGGCTGGTTGGCCCTGCCCGGGGTGTTCGAGGTGCCCCGCCTGGACCTGGACGAACTGGCCGCCAAGGTGAACTGGACGGTGCAGCCGGGGCGCCAGCCGGGCGAGCCCTCGCAGTGGAAAGTGGACGTCAAACAAGCCCGTTTTGCCAATGCCGACGTGGCCGGCCAGCTGGAAGCGTCCTGGCGCACCGGCACGGCCCCGGTGGCACGCTTGCCCGGCATGCTCACGCTCAAAGGCGGCTTCAAGCGGGTGGAGGCCTCGCGCGTCTGGCGTTATCTGCCCTTGATGATCGGGGCGCCGGCCCGCGAGTACGTGCGCCTGGCCATCCAGGGCGGGCGTTCCGAGGGCGCCACCTTCGAGGCCGAGGGTGAGCTCGCCGAATTCCCGTTCAAGGACGACAAAGGCGGCCGCTTCCGCGTGAAGGTGCCGCTGCGCGATGTGGCCCTGGACTACGCCCCGGCCGGCCTCATGGGCAGCGACAACGCCCAGCTGCGTTGGCCGCCTTTCACCGCGCTCGATGGCGATCTGGTGTTCGAAGGGCAGCGCCTGCTCATCCACCGGGGCCGCGCCCGCCTGGGCACGGTGGCCAGCGGCAAGTTCGAGCTGGTCAACGTCGAAGGCCGCATCGACGACCTGGGCGACCCCGACCCGCTGCTCAAGATCAGTGGCCAGGGCGAGGGCCCCTTGCAGGATGTGCTGAGCTACCTGTCCGCCTCGCCCCTGTCCAGCCGCCTGGGCAGCGTCTTGACCAAGGCGCAGGGCCAGGGCCGCGGCGCGATGCAGCTGGCGCTGGAGATCCCGCTCAACCGCAGCGCCGAGACCCGCCTCAAAGGCGAGGTCAACCTCAAGGACAAGGACCGCGCCACGCTCAAGCTCGGCGCCACCATCCCGCCCATGACGGCGGTGCGCGGTCGCATCACCTTCACCGAGAGCCTGCTCAATGTGTCGGCGCGCACCAAGGTGTGGGGCCAGGAGATGGCCGTCGAAGGCCAGCGCAATGCGGAGGGGCTGCTGCGCTTCAGTGCGCAAGGCAGCATCACCGCCGAAGCGCTGCGCCAGGCCGAGGAATACCCCTTCGTCGCCCGCCTGGCGCCACGCCTGAGCGGCGAGGCGCCGGTGACGGTGTCCGTGAGCACGGGCGGCAAGCAGCCCAATGGCCAGCCGGCGCGCACCGAGGTCACCGTGGTCTCCAACCTGCGCGGGGTGGCCGCTGCGCTGCCCGTGCCGCTGAACAAACCGGCGCAGGCCGCCTGGCCGTTCAAGCTCACCTACCGCCTGGAAGACGACGACGGCCACAGCGACGCCGTGCTGGTGGACCTCGGCAACCCCCAGGTGGCCCAGATGACGTCCAGCACCTTGCCCTGGTTGCGCGTGGACCTGCGCCGCGACACCCGCACCGAGGCCTCCCGCCTGCAGCGCGGCGTGGTCAACCTCGTGCAGCCCGGTCTGGGCGGCGCCACGGCCTTGCAGCCATTGCCGGCCAAGGGCATGGCGGTGCAGGTGGCCAGCGGCCCGCTGGACGTCGATGCCTGGCGCGAAGCCCTGACCACGGTGTTCGACCTGGCGCCATCGCCTGCGCTGCGCAGTGGCAAGGTGGCGGCCCTGCGCACCGGCGCTGGCGCCGCGGCATCGGCAGACACCAGCGCCGACGACAGCTACGTGCCCGACACCATCGCCATCAGCAGCCCGGCGCTGAACTGGCGCCAGCGCACCCTCAAGGACATCTCGCTGACCGTGGCCCACCCGGGCCCCGGCATCTGGCGCGCCCAGGTCGAGTCGCCCCAGCTGGCCGGTCAGGTCGAGTGGCTGCCCGACCGCACGCCCGTGGCCGGTGGTGGGGCGGCCAGCCGCCTGGTCGCACGCCTGTCGCGCCTGTCGGTGCCGCCCTCCGAGGCCCAGGCCCTGGCAGAACAGGCTTCGGCGCAGATGATGGGCAGCGAGGCCACCACCTTGCCTGCGCTCGACATCGTCATCGACCGCTTCGAATGGCGCGGCCTGAACCTGGGCCGCATCGAGGTCGAGGCCGTCAACCGCCAGGTGCCCGTGGCCAACGGCCCGGCCTTGCCCGAGTGGCGCATGACCCGCCTGCGCCTGAGCAATGCCGACGCCCAGCTCGATGCCACTGGCAACTGGACGGCGCTGGGCGCCCAGGCGACGGCCCATGCCGCCACGGCCAACCTGGGTGCGGCCCAGCCTGCGGTGCCACGCAGCAAACCGCGCTCGGCCTTCGCGTTCACGCTGGACCTGCACAACAGCGGTGCCCTGCTGGCGCGCCTGGGCATGCCGCAAGCGGTCAAGGGCGGCAAGGGCACGCTCACTGGCCAGATCAGCTGGCTGGGCTCGCCGCTGGACCTCGACCTCCGCAGCATGGGCGGCGACGTCAAGGTGCTGATCAACGAAGGGCAGTTCCTCAAGGCCGACCCCGGCATGGCCAAGCTGCTGGGCGTGCTCAGCCTGCAGGCCCTGCCGCGCCGCCTGGTGCTGGATTTCCGCGACCTCTTCCAGCAAGGCTTCGCCTTCGACAGCATCGATGGCGACGTCAAGATCGCCCAAGGCGTGGCCACCACCCGCAACCTGCGCATGCGCGGCGTCCAGGCCATCGTGCTGATGGAGGGCCAGGCCGACCTGGTCAAGGAAACGCAGAACCTGCACGTTTTCGTGGTGCCCGAGATCAACGCCGGCACCGCTTCGCTGGCCTATGCCGCCATCAACCCCGTGGTCGGGCTGGGCACCTTCCTGGCGCAGATGCTGCTGCGCAAGCAGGTGTCCGAGGCGGCCACGCGCGAGTTCTGGGTCACCGGCCCCTGGGCCGACCCGCAGGTCAGCAAGGGCGGTGGCCCGAAGCCGGACGGCAGCCCCGAGCCCGCGCAAGGGTCTTCGCCCTGACCGACAATGGGGCTTCCCGAACCGCTTGCCGTCCCGTTGCCATGACGCTCACCCGCCGCCGCCTGCTCCAGTCCGCTCCCGCGCTGCCCGCTGCCATCGGTCTGGCGGGCCTGGTCTCGGCGCCCGCCTGGCTGAGCGCCTGCTCCAACCAGACCAGCAGCCAGCTGCCCGACCTGCCCTTCACCCAGCTCGATGGCAGCGCCCACCGCACCACCGAGTTCAAGGGCCGGGTCGCCATCGTGAATTTCTGGGCCACCAGCTGCACCACCTGCGTCAAAGAGATGCCCCAGATGGTCGAGACCCACCGCCGCTTCGCGGCCCAGGGCCTCGAGTTCCTCGCGGTGGCCATGTCCTACGACCCGCCGGCCTACGTCATGCAGTTCGCCCAGACGCGCCAGCTGCCCTTCCGCGTGGCCATCGACCACGATGGGGGCATCGCCAAGGGGTTCGGCGATGTGCAGCTCACGCCCACGACCTTCGTCATCGACCGCCGCGGGCAGATCGCCAAGCGCTACATCGGCGAGCCTGATTTCGAGGCCTTCCATGCGCTGCTGGCGACGCTGCTGGCGGCGCCTGCCTCGGCTTGAGCTCACGGATGCGCTGCACCCACTGGACCGCCATGCCCACGAAACTGATCTCACCGGTCCGACCCCGCCGCTGGCTGGCGCTGTGCGCCGTGGGGCTCTCGGCCTGCGCCCCGGCCCTGAACTGGCGCGAGGTGCGCCCGGCCGACGCCGAGGGCCTGCTCGCCACCTTCCCGTGCAAGCCGCAGCAAGCGCAACGCCAGATCCCCTTGCCCGGCTTGCCCGACCTTGTCACCGTCCACCTGCTGAGCTGCGAGGCCGAGGGCAGCCGCTGGGCGCTGAGCCACCTGAGCGTGGCCGACGCCAGCCAGGTGCCCGTCGCCCTGCGCGCGCTGGCGGCCGCCACCCGGGGCAACCTGGAGACGGCCTCCCGCGAGGCCGCACGGCAGACCCAAGCCGCCCGGGCCGTTTCAGCCGAAGCGGTGCCGCAGCCCCTGGCCCCGCCGGGTGTGCGTGCCAGCGAACTGGCGCCCGTTGCCGTGCCCCGCATGACGCCCCAGCCGGACTCCCGCACCTGGCGCTTCGAGGCCCGGCGCCCGGGGGACGGCGGCGGCCCGAGCGTGCCGCTGACCGTCACGGCGTCGCATTTTTCCCACGGCCTGACGGTCTTCCAGGCCTCGGT
>CAIQIL010000233.1 GCA_903871865.1 uncultured Burkholderiales bacterium | reverse complement strand
GACCGTGGACGACCTCAACACCAGCCTCAACCCGCAGGCAGCTGCACTGGGTGCGGCTTACCGTGGCGCCCAAGGCCTGATCAACGTGGGCAAGGTGACGCAGAACACCCTGTCCCTGGGCACCCGCTGGGACTTCCGCACCGGCATGGCCCTGAAGGCTCAGTTCGACCGCATCTCCAAGCCCTCGGGCAGCAACGGCCTGTTCCTGAACCCCGACGCCTCGACCGCTTCTGGCCAGGACTTCTTCAACAACAAGAAGAAGGTCAACGTGCTGAGCCTGGCCGTCGATTTCGTGTTCTGAGCCTGAGGGAGCCACACACATGCAACACCCCAACACCCTCCAGTCCGTGCTGAAATCTGCTGTCGCCATCGGCCTGCTGACCCTGGCACATGCCGCTTCGGCCCAGGTGGCCGTGATCGTCAACCCCAAGAGTGCCATCGCCAACCTCTCGCCCGAGCAGGTCTCGTCGATCTTCCTGGGCAAGAGCAACACCCTGCCGTCCGGCAGCACCGCCGCGCCCGTGGACCTGCCCGACGGCAGCCCCGTGCACGAGCAGTTCTACAGCAAGGCCACCGGCAAGACCTCGGCCCAGGTCAAGGCCACCTGGGCCCGCCTGACTTTCTCCGGCAAGGCCACGCCGCCCAAGGAACTGGGCAGCTCGGCCGACGTCAAGAAGTTCGTGGCGGCCAACCCCGACGCCATCGGCTACATCGAGAAATCGGCCGTGGATGGCACGGTCAAAGCTGTGCTGACGATCGACTGATCTGCCTCCAAGCGGTCATATGACCGCCAAGACAGGGTTGTCTCGTGGCTTTGGCTGCGCGACAACCCTTTATCTTTTCGGCAGGGTCGGGCGCGCCCTCGCGGACACCTACAATCTTGCGTCCCGCTGAAAGGTCATTTGATGTTCGATTCCGCTTTGTTGCAGGCCCTGCACGACGGCCTGCTGGGCTGGGCCATCCAGGGCCTGGCCGATGCCAGCTGGTGGCAAATCGTTGCCTACACCCTGCTTCTCACCCACATCACCATCGCTTCGGTGACGATTTTCCTGCATCGCGCTCAGGCCCACCGGTCCCTGGAGCTGCATGCCATCCCCTCGCACTTCTTCCGCTTCTGGCTGTGGCTGACCACCAGCACAGTCACCAAGCAATGGGTGGCCGTGCACCGCAAGCACCACGCCAAGTGCGAAACCGCAGAAGACCCGCACAGCCCGGTGGCCCACGGCATCAAGACCGTGCTGCTGACCGGCCGTGAGCTGTACGCTGCCGAAGCCTGCAAGGCCGAGACGCTCAAGAAGTTCGGCCACGGCACGCCCGATGACTGGCTGGAGCGCACGCTCTACACCCCGCGCAACAACTGGGGCCCGATCGCCATGCTGCTGATCGACCTCGCCTTGTTCGGCGCCATCGGCATCACCGTCTGGGCCGTTCAGATGGTCTGGATCCCCATCACGGCGGCTGGCATCATCAACGGCCTGGGCCACTGGTGGGGCTACCGCAACTTCGAAGCGCCTGACGCCTCCACCAACATTTCCCCCTGGGGGATCGTCATCGGTGGCGAAGAACTGCACAACAACCACCACACCTACCCGACCTCGGCCAAGCTGTCGGTCAAGCCCTACGAATTCGACATCGGCTGGGGCTACATCCGTGGCCTGGAAATGCTGGGCCTGGCCAAGGTCCGCAAGACCCCGCCGCGCCTGACCCTGGGCAACATCAAGCCCGTGGCCGACGCCAAGACGCTGGAGGCCATCGTGGCCAACCGCTACGAGCTGATGGCCGGCTACGCACGCGAAGTGCGCCTGGCCTGCCGCAGCGAGCTGAACCGCCTGAAGGCCTCGGGCGAAGAGGGCGCTGCCAGTCGCCTGGCGCGCGTGCGCCGCTGGATGCACCGCGACGTCGAGCAGATGCCTGCCGGCGTGCCGCAGGAAGTGGCAGCGGCCTGCGAGGCCCACCCCCACCTGGCCAAGCTGATCGCCATGCGCGAAGAGCTGCGTGCCCTCTGGACGCGCACCAATGTGTCCGCCGAGCAACTGGTGGCCGACCTGCAGAACTGGTGCCAGCGCGCCGAGGCCAGTGGCATCCAGGCGCTGCAGGAGTTCTCGCTGAAGCTGCGCGCAGCCCACGCCTGAGCCTTCGCTGCCCGTTGCAAAAAGCCGCCTTCGGGCGGCTTTTTCATGCCTGTGCGCCGGGGTGGGGCGCTGCGTCAGGCCATGATGTTCAGGCCGCCGTCCACGTACACCGTCGAGCCGGTCAGGTGGCGCGCCAGCGGGCTGGCCAGGTGCGCGCAGGTGAGGCCCACGTCCATGGTGTCGATGGGCTGGTGCAAGGGGGCCTCGCTGGCCGCGTGCGCCAGCAGCACGTCGAACTCTTTCAGGCCCGAGGCCGCGCGTGTGGCAATGGGGCCGGGCGAGATGGCGTGCACCCGGATGCCCTGCGGCCCCAGCTCGTAGGCCAGGTAGCGGCAGCTGGCTTCCAGCGCGGCCTTCACCGGCCCCATCAGGTTGTAGTTGGGCACCACCTTGTCGGCCCCGAGGTAGCTCATGGCGAAGAGCGTGCCGCCCTCGGTCATCAGCGGCACAGCCCGTCGGGCCAGGCGCAGGAAAGAGTGGCAGGAGATGTCCATGGCCATGGCGAAGCCCTCGGCCGAGCTCTGCAGCAGGCCGGATTGCAAATCCGCCTTGGGCGCGAAGGCGATGGAATGCACCAACAGGTCCAGCCGGCCCCAGCGGGCTTGCAGGGCCTCGAACACGGCGTCCATCTGATCGGGCTGGGTCACGTCCAGCGGCAGCAGCATCTCCGCGCCGATCTCCTGGGCGACGGGTTCGACGTGCGGCCGGGCCTTGTCGTTCTGGTAGGTCAGGGCGACGTCGGCGCCGCACAGCCGGAAAGCCCGGGCGCAGCCTGCGGCGATGGAGTCTCCGTTCGCCACCCCCACCACGAGCGCTTTCTGGCCTGCCAGCAGGGTCGGTGGGGCCAGTGTGAGCGAGTTGCTGGTGCTGGGGTGGTCAGGCATGGTGGGCGAGCGGGGTGGCAAAAGCCCCATGCTGCGCTGCACACATGAATGCCGCAAGTCAGCCGAGTGGCGCGCTAGGACAAAGCTTGCGCGCAAAGAAAAACCCACCGAGCTGACGCCGGGTGGGCTTTGCGTGTGGCGCCAAGGGTGCTTGGAGCACCCCGACACATCACTTCAGCTTGACTTCCTTGTAGGCGACGTGCTTGCGCGCCTTGGGGTCGAACTTCATGAATTCCAGCTTTTCGGGCGTGGTCTTCTTGTTCTTGCTGGTGGTGTAGAAGTGGCCGGTACCCGCAGTGGATTCCAGCTTGATCTTTTCGCGTCCGCCTTTAGCAGCCATGGTGTTCTCCTAATTACAGTTCGCCGCGGGCGCGCAGATCCACCAGGATCGCGTCGATGCCCTTCTTGTCGATCAGGCGCAGAGCGGCGGCGCTGATGCGCAGACGCACCCAGCGGTTTTCGCTCTCGACCCAGAAACGACGGTATTGCAGGTTCGGCAGGAACCGGCGCTTGGTTTTGTTG
>CAIQIL010000232.1 GCA_903871865.1 uncultured Burkholderiales bacterium | reverse complement strand
CGTGTGCTCTTCCGATCTAGCAAGGCCGCCAGGGCCTCGTGGTGGCGGGGCCGGCCGCTGTGCGCGAAGTGCTCGAAGTGGCCGAATCGGATGAAGCTGGGCGCCACGCGCGTGACCACCGCGGCGGTCTCCAGCGTTTCACGCCGCACCGCTTCGGGCGAGGCGGTCAGGGCCAGCGCCCGGGTGGTGGGGATGCCCAGGGCGTGCATGGCCTCGCTGCACAGGAATTCGCGGATGCTGGAGCGCAACACGGCGCGGCCATCGGCGCGGCGCGAGTACGGCGTCATGCCGGCGCCCTTGAGTTGCAGCTCCTGCGGCCCCTGGGGCGCATCGACCTCGCCCAGCAGCAAGGCACGGCCGTCGCCCAGCTGACCAGCCCACTGGCCGAACTGGTGGCCGGAGTACACAGTGGCCATGGGCGCCATGCCCGGCCAGACGGTATTGCCGCTGAAGACCTGCAGCGCGTCGTCGTTGCGCCAGTCGGCGGGCCAGCCCAACTCGCGCGCCAGGCCATCGCTGGTGGCCACCCAGCGGGGCGTGGGCAGGGGCTCGCCCAACAAGGCGGTGCCCAGCGGCACACCCAGGCGGGCCTGGGTGTCCTGACTGAGCTGGGCGAAACGGTTGAGCCAGGTCTCGGCCGGCGGCGCGGCAAAGTTGTGTGAAGACGCGCGGGCGCCAGTGTCTGCGGAGGTATCAGCGGGGGTGGGCATGTGGCGCAGTGTAGACAAGCCCCCTGTCCCTGGGGCGCACCAGGGACATTGCCGTCACGGGGCTCGCCTAAGATGCGGCCTCGTGTCGGCCGACTGCCGACGGCGGCGGTGGGCGCGGTGCCTGTCGAGCAGACGACGGCCAAGCCCGTCTCAGGAGAATCGCTGGTGGATGTTGTGTTGTTCTTCAAGGCCGCCCTCATGGGCATCGTGGAAGGCCTCACCGAGTTCCTGCCCATCTCCAGCACCGGCCACCTCATCCTGGCCGACTCCCTGCTGGATTTCGCCCGCTCCGCCGGCGCCGAAAAGGCCAAGGTGTTCGAAATCGCCATCCAGACGGGCGCCATCTTCGCCGTCATCCTGGTCTACATGCAGCGCATCCGCGACACGCTGACCGGCCTCGGCTCAGACCCCAAGGCGCAGCGCTTCACAGCCAATGTGCTGATCGGTTTCCTGCCCGCGGTCGTCATCGGCCTGGCTGTGGGCAAGATCGTCAAGGCCTACCTGTTCAACGCCACGGTGGTGGCCTCGACCTTCATCCTGGGCGGCATCATCATCCTGATCGCCGAGCGCATCGCGGCCCGCGCACCGCGTGCCCGCGTCGAAACGGTGGACGACCTCACCCTCGTCGATGCGCTGAAAGTCGGCTTCATCCAGTGCCTGGCCCTGGTGCCGGGCACCAGCCGCTCGGGCGCCACCATCATCGGCGGCATGCTGATGGGCCTGTCGCGCAAGGCCGCGACCGACTTCAGCTTCTTCCTGGGCATCCCGACCCTGGTGGGCGCAGGCGTCTACAGCCTCTACAAGGAGCGTGCGCTGTTGTCGATGGCCGACCTGCCCTTGTTCAGCGTCGGTCTGGTGTTCGCCTTCCTGTCGGCCTGGGTGTGCGTGCGCTGGCTGATCCGCTACGTGTCCAGCCACAGCTTCATCCCCTTTGCCTGGTACCGGATTGCCTTCGGCGTGCTGATCCTGGTGTCGGCGCACTTCAACTGGGTGTCCTGGTCCGAGTGAGCCCGGGCAAGCACGGTGGGCAGAGGGTGAGAAAATCCGGGCATGTCACCCGGCCCCTCCCCCCGCCACCTTGCGCTGGACGCCCTGCTGCAGCCCGACCCGGCCCTGAAAGCACAGCAGGCGCGCGCGCTGCACGAGAGGGCGAGCCAGTTCGCTGAGAACAGCTGGCGCGGCGAAACCGTCGCCGAAACCATCGCCGAAGTCATCACCCTCTCGCCCCCGCAAGCCGCGGCCATGCCCGGCCGCCCTGCCCGCCCACACCTGGTGTCGGCCACGCAGGTGCCTTCGCGCAGCCCCTTCACGCTGGAAGGCCGCGCGGCCTTGCTGCACGCCATTTGCCACATCGAATTCAACGCCATCAACCTGGCGCTGGACGCCGTCTGGCGCTACGCCGACATGCCCGTGCAGTTCTACCTGGACTGGTTGCGCGTGGCCAGCGAGGAGGCCCTGCACTTCGGCCTGCTGCGCGCGCACCTGCAAACCCTGGGCTTCGATTACGGCGACTTCGATGCCCACGATGGCCTGTGGGGCATGTGCGAGAAAACGCGCGACGACATCGTGGCCCGCATGGCCCTGGTGCCACGCACACTGGAGGCCCGAGGCCTGGACGCCACCCCGCTGATCCAGCAGAAGCTGACACGAGCCGGAGACCTGGCCGCGGTGGCCATCCTGGACACCATCTTGCACGACGAGGTGGGGCATGTGGCGATTGGCAACCACTGGTTCCACCACCTGTGTCAGGCTCGGGGGCTGGACGCCATCGCGCTCTACCCGCAGTTGGTGAAGCAGTACGACGCCCCTCGGATGCGGCCGCCGTTCAACGAGGCCGCACGCAAGGCGGCCGGTTTCACGGACGCCGAAATGGCTTTCCTGCTGGGCCTGGACTGAGGCAGCCCGCCAGCAGGCTAGCCGGAACCACCACCGCGTGGGTGGTGCTGGGCATGCAACTGCCGCAAGCGCTCGCGCGCCACGTGGGTGTAGACCTGGGTGGTCGAGATGTCGGCATGGCCCAGCAGCATCTGCACGACACGTAAATCGGCACCGTGGTTGAGCAGGTGCGTGGCGAAAGCGTGGCGCAAGGTGTGGGGCGAGAGGTGCTGGTGGATGCCCGCCACCAAGGCGTACTTGCGGATGAGCTTCCAGAACATCTGCCGTGACATGCCCTGGCCTTGCGAGGTCACGAACAGGGCTTCGCTGACGCGCTGCACACCCAGGATCTGTCCACGGGCCTCGTCCAGGTAGCGCTGCAGCCATTCGCCAGCTTCCTGCCCGAAAGGCACCAGGCGCTCCTTGCTGCCTTTGCCCGTGACGCGCACAACGCCCTCGTTCAAACTCAGCTGCACCGTGCGCAGGGTGACCAACTCGCTCACGCGCAGGCCGCTGGCGTAGAGCAACTCCAGCATGGCGCGGTCGCGCAGGCCGAGTTTGTCGAGCACATCGGGTGCGGCCAGCAAGCGCTCGACCTGCTGCTCGGTGAGCGTGCCGGGCAAGCGCATGCGCTGGCGGGGGGCGTCCATGCGGAGGGTCGGGTCCTGGCTGCACAGGCCTTCGCGCACAGCCCAGCGGTAGAAACGGCGGAACACGCTGAGGCGACGCCCCACGGACGAGGGTTTGGACTCGGCATGGCGCATGACCATGTAAGCCTCCACATCGCGTTCAGCGGCTTGCACCAGGGTGGCCCCGGCGTGTTCGTGCAGCCAGGTGGCCAGCGCGCTCAGGTCACGCCGGTACGCGGACAGGGTGTTGGCGCTCAGGCCATCTTCGAGCCAGAGGGCATCGATGAAGCGGTCCAGGTGCGGATCAATGTGCGTGTCAGACACCGCCACCCAGCAAGCCCTCTTTCAAACGCTTGTCCACCGGTTTGTCGCCCACGAAAATCTTGAGCACGGAGCGGTACAGGTCATCGCCCACCACCGGCGTGCCGACGAAACGTTCGTTGAGGCGCAGCACGGTGCCCCGCTCGGGCACGAAGTCGATGTCGATGGTGTCGCCCACGTGCAAGTCGCCCATGCTGTCGAGGTGGGCTGCCAGGCGGGTGAGCCGGTCTTCCATCTGCACCTGGGCCGCTTCGGTCTCGTTGCGGGCGATGCGGCTGGTCAGCGACTTGGTGAGTTCGTGGCTGGGCGCGTCCAGCATGATCTTGAGGCGCAGGCGCTTGGGGCCCGGCATGGTCAGCACCTGGACGCTGTCGCGGGTGGGCGCAGGCAGGTACAGCCCCGCCACGAAAGCCTTGACCCAGGCCACGCCGCGCAAACCAAGGCCATTGAGCCGCAGGGTGCGGTCGGACAGCACAGCGGTGTCATCGAACTGTTGGCCGTCCAGCGTGGCGGCGCAGGCATGGCCCAGCCAGGCGCCCGACAAGGCCGTCAACAGCGTGGCCACCGCCAACTGCCG
>CAIQIL010000231.1 GCA_903871865.1 uncultured Burkholderiales bacterium | reverse complement strand
GTGGTGCGCCGCGACCCCTTCGCCATGCTGCCCTTCATGGGCTACAACATGAGCGACTACTTCCAGCACTGGCTGAACCTGGGCGCCAAGCTGCAGGCCGCTGGCCACGCGCTGCCCAAGATCTACTGCGTGAACTGGTTCCGCAAGGGCGCCGACGGCAAGTTCGTGTGGCCCGGCTACAGCGAGAACATGCGCGTGCTGGAGTGGATGGTCGGCCGCCTGCAAGGCAAGGCCAAGGGCGTGGAAAACGCGTTCGGCCTGAGCCCGAACTACGAAGACATCAACTGGAACGGCCTGAACTTCACGAAGGAGCAGTTCCAGTCCGTCATCGGCATCGACACCGCCTCTTGGCAGCAAGAGCTCAAGCTGCACGACGAGCTGTTCACGCAGCTGGCCCACAACCTGCCGGCCGAAATGCCAGCCACCAAGGCCAAGCTGGCACAGCGTCTGGCTGCCTGATCGGCGCTTGGCTGATGTGCCTGCCTGGCACGTCGACCATTCAGCACGCGAATCCCGCACGCCCACCCCGCACGCTTTCGGGCCTGCGGGGTTTGTTTTGCCCGGCTTTTCTCGCGATGCTGCGCCGCAACATCGCGGCAGGATGGGGCTCCTTTGTCGCGTTGCGCAAACGGACCAGCCCCCGCAAAGCGTGATGTCATTCACAATGGCGTTTCACATGGCGAATGGACCCGGTTTCGATGACAAATCCCCCTGTGCGGGGGGTATGAGGCGTCAGGATCGGCAACAACAATGGCTTTGCAGATGTGGTTGGTCCCTTTGAGTCACCGCGTCACCTGTTGATTCAGTGCCGCCTGAGCGCGGCCCCTAGGGAGCAAAATGAATTTCGTCAAACACACCCTCGCCGCCATCGCCCTGATGTGCGCTGGCGCCGCCCAGGCGGGCAGCGTGGTCATGCCCGGTGGCAACCTGGGCGACCTGAACATCTTCCCCGCGCAGTTCGGTGACTCGTCCACCCAGGATGCCTTCACGCCTTTCGCCGCGACCTTCCACTTCAGCCTGAGCGTGCTCAGCGATGTGCACGGCTCGGCAGCCGCGCTGGACGCGTTCCTCGGTCAGACCCTGTCGCCCACCTTCCTGATCGGTGCCGCCATCGACGGCGTCGACCTGCTGGCGCTGCCCTCGCCATCGCTGGCCAATGGCATGACCTTCAGCCTGGGCAACCTGGCCGCCGGTGAGCACACCCTGACGATCGCGGGTCTGGCCCTGCCCGGCTCCACCGCCTTCACCGGCAGCGTGTACGCCCAGGCCGTGTCTCAGGTGCCTGAGCCTGCGTCCTTGGCCTTCGCCCTGGCCGGTGTGGCCGTGGTCGGTGGCCTGCGCGCGCGCCGCAGCACGGCCAACGCCTGAGTCTCTCGCACCCGGCGTCACCGCCATTGAAAAGGGCTCCCTTGGGAGCCCTTTGCCGTTGTGGCGTGCCAGGGGGAAGCCCCGGCAGCCTGCCCCGTCCCGCCTCAGGGCAGCAGGGGCGCGATCCAGTCGGCGAACCAGTCGCTGAGCAGCACGCGCTGGCTGGTCGGGTTGACCTCGAAGGCGCGCATCACCGGGCCCTTGCCGTCCAGCAGGTTGTCCACGAAGGCACCCACGTCGTGCAGCTTGGCCTCGACGATGCTGGTGCCGCCGAAGGTCACGATGGTCAGGCAGTGCGAGCCGTTGAGTTCGCGCTTGTTCGGGATGTACCAGCCCACATTCGACTGCGGCTGCATTTGCGCGATCCAGGGCGTCAGCTCCTGGCGCCATTTCTGGTTGAGCAGCTTCAGCCGGGTGGCGTTGTCCGGCGCGTTGGCGATCTCGGGGTAGAACTTCTGGTACGAGAAGGCCGAGAAGTTGCTGTCTTCCTGGAAGGTGGCGTAGCCGATGCGGTCGTTGGGGAAGATCTTGCCCAGGCCGGCGGTGATGCTGCCCAGGTTGTCGGCGTTGCCCGCGCCCGGGTACTTGGTGACCAGTTCGGTGACCAGGCCGTTGGCGCCGTCCAGTCCCCACACGGCGCGGATCTTGTTGTGCAGCAGCACGGACGGCGCCTGTTCGGGCGTGGCGTTGCGCGGCACGTCGAACAGCGGGCCCGAATCCGAGAGCAGCGCCATCTTCTTGGGCTTGAGCGTGTCCCGGAAGGACGGGTAGAGCGCCGCTGAGCCCACGCCACCGGCCGAGAAGCCGGTCAGCAACAACTGATCGGGTT
>CAIQIL010000230.1 GCA_903871865.1 uncultured Burkholderiales bacterium | reverse complement strand
TGGCAAGGATCGTCATGGTTCAACCCAAAGACGGTCATCGTGCGAAGTGCACAGTCTAGGGCTTTACAAGGGCCGATTGGCGCAGGTGGCATCCCGCGGGTGGAGGGACACCCTGGCGCGCAGCGCCCCCCATTCGCGGCGAGCTCAGTGCCCGGCGCGCATCCGGATGCGTTCGATGTAGGCCTCGCCGTCGAAGGGCCGACCGGCGCGCTGCGAGGCCCAAACCATCTCGCCCAGGGCTTCCATGGCCTCGTGGTGCGCCTCGTGCAGGGACCCGCGGCGCTGGGCCAGGGCCTGGACGGCGGCACGGATGCCGCGCGGCTGGTCGATGCTGACCTGCTCCGTGATGGACAGGTGCATGGACAGGTGCAGGAAGGGGTTGGTGCGCCCCTCTTCGACCGTGTACATGGCGGCCAGGGCCACCTCGACATCGGCCAGGTCGGCGTGGTACTCGGGGTGCTGCACGATCCAGTCGGCCGCCTGCGCCTCCAGGGGCGTCAGGGGCTGGCCGGCCTGCTGCTTGGCCCAGGCTTCACAGAAGAAGCGCCGGACCTGTTCCTGCGAAGGGGCGAACATCGGATGGCCCTGGGGCTCAGACGCCCAGCAGCTCGACTTCGAACATCAGCGTGGCGTTCGGCGGGATCACGCCACCGGCGCCGCGGGCACCGTAGCCCAGCTCGGACGGGATCACCAGGATGCGGGTGCCGCCGACCTTCATCCCTTGCACGCCTTCGTCCCAGCCGCGGATGACGTGGCCGGCGCCCAGGGGGAATTCGAAGGGGTCGCGGCGGTCTTTGGAGGAGTCGAACTTGGCGCCCTTGACGCCGTTCTCGTACAGCCAGCCGGTGTAGTGCACGGTGACGTAGGCACCTGCCTTGGCGATGTCGCCGCCGCCTTCCACGGTGTCTTCGTATTGCAGGCCGGAGGTGGTGGTGGTGACGGGCATGGCGGGTCCTTTCGGAGGTAGGGGGTGACGCAGGCGTCGGGGCAGGCGTCGGGAAAGAGCCGGCAGTCTAACTGCTGGGCGGGTGTCTTGCATCGGCACCGGCACGGCGACAATGCAGGGCATGAGCACCACCCTCCCCGGCCCCGATGGCCAACCCCGTTGCCGCTGGTGCGCATCGGCGCCCGAGTTCCTGCCCTACCACGACACCGAATGGGGCTTCCCCGTCGGCGACGAACGCCGCCTGTTCGAGAAGCTCTGCCTGGAAGGCTTCCAGTCCGGCCTGAGCTGGCGGACCATCCTGGCCAAGCGCGAGCACTTCCGCGCGGCCTTCCACGGCTTCGACATCGACCGGGTGGCGCGCTTCACCGCCGACGACGTCGACCGCCTGCTGCAGGACGCGGGCATCGTGCGCCACCGCGGCAAGATCGAGGCGGCCATCCACAACGCGCGCTGTGCCCAGGCGCTGATCGCCCAGGAAGGCTCGCTGGCGGCCTTTTTCTGGCGGCACGAGCCCGACCCGGCCACGCTGGGCACGCCGCAGACCGCCTCGACCTCGGACACCTCGGTGGCCCTGTCGAAAACGCTCAAGAAGATGGGTTGGAAGTTCGTCGGCCCGACCACCCTGTTCGCCTTCATGCAGGCCATGGGTTTGGTCAACGACCACGCGGAGGGCTGCGTGGTGCGCGCGCAGGCCGCGGCGGCCCGCGAGGCCTTTGCCAAGCCGGGGCGCAGCCTGGGCTGAGACAATCAAGCCGCCATGGAAGACGCCCCCCGCCTGCACGCCAACAGCCAGACCCTGTCGCTGAGCTTCACCTCCTCGCTCATCCAGAGCAGCATGCGCCTGGACGCGCCCGACGAGCTGCTGCTGGACTACACCCGCGCCATGATGGGCTGCCTGCTGCTGAACCCCGCGCCGCGCCACGTGCTGATGATCGGCCTGGGCGGGGGCTCCATGCTCAAGTACCTGCACCGCCACCTGCCGGACGCCACGTTCACGGTGGTGGAGATCAGCCAGGCCGTCATCGACCTGCGCGGTGACTTCCTCATCCCCCCGGACAGCGAACGGCTGCGCACGGTGTGCGACGACGGGGCGCGGTTCGTCCGGGAGTTCGCACGGGCGCTCGCTCTGGCCTCACAGCCAGAGGCGGCCAAGGCCCCGGCACGCCCCGCACCTCCTGCCCGCTTCGATGTGATCCTGGTGGACGGCTTCGACGGCGCCGGCCTGCCACCGGCCCTGAGCGGCCGCCGCTTTTACGAAGACTGCCGCGCCGCCCTGAGCGAGGACGGCGTGCTGGTGGCCAATGTGCAGGCCGACACGGCGCGCAGCCGCGAGATCCGCCAGCGCCTGAGCCGGGCTTTCGACGGCGCCGTGGCCTCGGTGGAGTCCGACGAGGGCGGCAACGAGGTCATGAGCGCAGCCACGCGCGCCGTGCTCGCGCAGTGCGGCGCCGACTTCGAGGCCCGCTGGTCCGCGCTGGCCCCCGTGCACCAAACCACCCTGGCCGCCACCTCCACCCGCTTGCAGCGGGCGCTGGTCAAGGGATTTCCGCTGGGCTGAGGCGGAGGCGGAGGCTCGGCACGCGGCGCTCCGAACCTTGCGCACAAAGCGAAAAGCCTTGCGCGCAAAGCCAAAAGCCTTGCGCGCCGAGCTCTGAACTCGGCGCACGGAGCCCACCCACTCCGGCGGCCGAGCCCGGAGCTCGGCGGGCAAGGCTTTGAACGCCGCGCGCGAAGCTCAGAGCTCGGCGTGCCGAGCAAATGTCTCGGTGCGCGGAGCTCCAAGCTCGGCGCACGGGGCTCCAAGCTCGACACGCGCAGCTCAGAGCTCGGCACACCGAGCGCCAAGCTCCGCCGCCGCACCTGGATGGTGCGCACACGCACCCCATCGGGGCGCACGCCGCCGTGCCACGGCCTTCCCCGAGACAAAACCCGCCGCACGCAGACCACCTCGGCTTGGCACAGAACCTGCTCTCTCAGGGTGGAAGCAAAGAAGCTCACACAGATTTCAGCATCGCTCCGCTAACGAAGGTGGACTGGGCATGTCGCTTGCGCGGCATCTGATCCGCACCGCATTGGATTCGTTGGTTTGCGCTGGCCGCTGCACCTCCCTGCAGCCCGCCACGCGAGATAGGAGTGAACATGAAAATCGTCGTCATCGGCCACGGCATGGTGGGCCACAAATTCCTGGAAAGCCTCGCCGACCTGGCACCGGGCAGCCTGCAAGGCGCCGAGGTCACG
>CAIQIL010000229.1 GCA_903871865.1 uncultured Burkholderiales bacterium | reverse complement strand
GGTCTGCATGCCGTAGCAGATGCCCAGCACGGGCACGCCGGCGTCCCACACGGCCTGAGGCGCGCGCAGCTGGTGGTCTTCGTAGGTGGAGGCGTGGCTGCCCGACAGGATGATGCCCTTGGGCTTGAACGACTGGATGAAGTCGTCCGACACGTCGTTGGGGTGGATCTCGCAGTAGACATGGGCCTCACGCACGCGACGGGCGATCAGCTGGGTGACCTGGGAGCCGAAATCGAGGATGAGGATCTTGTCGTGCATGTGGGTGTCTCGATGGAGGTTCGAAATCTGAATGAAACCTGGGGGACTCAGGCGGCCGGCGCACTGGCGCGCAGGTTGCCAGCGCGGCTCAGGTAACGCAAGCCCAGCCAGGCGGCCACGGCCTGGATGGCGGCACACAGGTAGAACGGCGCGCCGATGCGCCAGTCACCTTGCGGGAAGTGGCTGACCGTGGCCAGCAGCGGCGAGCCCATCAAGGGCCCCAGCACCGCGGCCACGCTGTTGATGGACGACACGGCGCCCATGCTCTCGCCCTGGCGGGTCGGGTCCACCGCATTGGCCACCAGGCTTTGCAGGCCGGGCTGCACCATGTAGCCAAACACATTGGCTGCGATGACCACGTACATCATCCAGCCCTCGGGCACCAGGCCCCAGGCGGCAAAGGCGATGGTGGACGACACCAGGCCGATGCGCACCAGCTTGTCGGTGGGCATGATCTTCTGGAACTGGCGCAGCAAACCGCCTTGCACCAGCACCGCCATCATGCCCACGGCGAACAGCGACAGGCCGTTGTCCTTGGGCGTCCAGCCGAACTTGAACTCGGTGTAGAGGAACCAGCTGGTGTGCAGACAGAACTGCGCCAGGATGGACAGGCCCATCACCCACAGCAGCATCTCGACGCCCTTGAGCTGGCGCAGCTTGGCCAGCGCGGTGAAGGGGTTGGCGCGGGCCAGCGTGAACTCGCGGCGGCGCTCCAGCGGCAGCGACTCGGGCAGCACGAAGTAGCCGTACACGCAGTTCAGCAGCGTGAGCGTGCCGGCCAGCAGGAAGGGCCAATGGACGTTGTGATCGCCCAGGATGCCGCCCATGACCGGGCCCAGGATGAAGCCCACACCGAACATCGCGCCCAGCAGGCCATAGTTCTTGGCGCGGTCTTTCGGTTCGGTGATGTCGGCCACATAGGCATTGGCCACGGCGATGTTGGCGCACACCGCGCCGCCCATCACGCGCACGGCCAGCAGCATCCAGAACTCGGTGGCCAGGGCTGTGACGAAGAAGTTGACGGCCATGCCCAGCAGGCCCAGCAGCAGCACGGGGCGGCGCCCATGCTTGTCAGACAGGCCCCCCAGCAGGGGCGCGCTGAAAAACTGGGTGATGGCGAAGGCCGCCTGCGCCAGGCCATACGCCACCGAGGTGCCCGCGCCGGAATCCATGAAGGTCCCGATCAGCTTGGGCAGCACGGGCGCGATGATGCCAATCGACATCATGTCGAGCAGCACCGTGATCATGATGAACGGCATGGCCGCCTGGCGGCCGCGGGTCGAAGCCATCGGAAGGAATCCGGGTCGGTGGTCAGAAAAAACGGCACCGGCCGAAGCCGGTGTCGCGGGATGTGCAAAAAGGTCAGGCGGGGCGGACCACCGTGGTCATCGAACGGCGCCCCGACCTGCTGCGCGTCACTCCATGCGGTAGTTCGGCGCTTCCTTGGTGATCTGCACGTCGTGCACGTGGCTCTCGCGGATGCCCGCGGACGTG
>CAIQIL010000228.1 GCA_903871865.1 uncultured Burkholderiales bacterium | reverse complement strand
TGCGTGATGCCGATGGCAAGGTGAAGGCCGGCTCGCTGGCCCGCATCGAGCCCGAAGGCAAGGTCGTGCGCATGTGGGAGGCCATGGAGGCTTACCAGGAGCGCAAGCAGCCGCTGATCATCGTGGCCGGTGCCGACTACGGCCAGGGCTCCTCGCGTGACTGGGCCGCCAAGGGCGTGCGCCTGGCCGGTGTGGAAGCCATCGCCGCCGAAGGCTTCGAGCGCATCCACCGCACCAACCTGATCGGCATGGGCGTGATGCCGCTGGAGTTCAAGCCGGGCACCACCCGCCTGACCCTGAACATCGACGGCACCGAAACCTACGACGTCGAAGGCGCCTTGAAGCCCCGCGCCGACCTGACCCTGGTCATCACCCGCAAGAACGGTGAAGTCGTCAAGGTGCCCATGACCTGCCGACTGGACACGGCCGAAGAGGTGTCGGTGTACGAAGCCGGCGGCGTGCTGCAACGCTTCGCGCAAGATTTCCTTGCAGCGAACAAAGCGGCCTGAAACAGAGGAGACAAGGACATGGCTCACGCACCCCAAGTGAAGATCCCCGCCACCTACATCCGTGGCGGCACCAGCAAAGGCGTGTTCTTCCGCCTGCAGGACCTGCCGGCCTCGTGCCAGCAGCCCGGCGCCGCGCGCGACAAGCTGTTCATGCGCGTCATCGGCAGCCCCGACCCCTACGCCGCCCACATCGACGGCATGGGCGGGGCGACGTCCAGCACCAGCAAGTGCGTGATCCTGTCGAAGTCCAGCGTGCCCGACCACGACGTTGACTACCTCTACGGCCAGGTCTCCATCGACAAGCCCTTTGTGGACTGGTCAGGCAACTGCGGCAACCTCTCCACCGCCGCGGGCGCCTTCGCCATCCACGCAGGACTGGTCGACCCCGCACGCCTTCCTGAAAACGGCGTGGCCGTGGTCCGCGTCTGGCAGGCCAACATCCAGAAAACCATCATCGCCCACGTGCCCGTCACGAACGGTCAGGTGCAGGAAACCGGCGACTTCGAACTCGATGGCGTGACCTTCCCCGCCGCCGAGATCGTGCTGGAGTTCATGGACCCGTCCGACGATGGCGACGAAGGCGGCTCGATGTTCCCCACCGGCAACCTGGTGGATGACCTGGAAGTCCCGGGCATCGGAATGTTGAAGGCCACGATGATCACGGCCGGCATCCCGACCGTGTTCGTCAACGCCGCCGACATCGGCTACACCGGCACCGAACTGCGCGAGCAGATCAACGGTGACGCCGATGCCCTCAAGCGCTTCGAAGCCATCCGCGTGGCCGGCGCCCTGCGCATGGGCCTGATCAAGACGCCGGAAGAAGCGGCCACCCGCCAGCACACCCCGAAGATCGCCTTCGTCGCGCCGCCCACGACCTACACCGCCTCCAGCGGCAAGACCATCGACGCCGGCGAGGTGGACCTGCTGGTGCGCGCCCTGTCCATGGGCAAACTGCACCACGCCATGATGGGCACCTGCGCGGTGGCCATCGGCACGGCGGCGGCCATCCCCGGCACGCTGGTGAACCTGGCGGCTGGCGGCGGCGAGCGCAAAGCCGCGCCTGAATCGGTCTGTTTTGGCCACCCCTCGGGCACCCTGCGCGTGGGCGCCCAGGCCAGCCAGGTCGATGGCCAGTGGACGGTGACCAAGGCCATCATGAGCCGCAGCGCCCGCATCCTCATGGAAGGCTGGGTGCGCGTGCCCGGTGACGCGTTCTGACAAACCGCGCTGACACTTGTCACACACTGGCGCGCCCGATCGGTGGCAAGATCGGCAGATGAGCAACGCTGCGGGTGCCACGCATCCCGCGCACGTCCTGACACACGTCCCGAGGTTTGCAGCAACATGAAGTCATCCGCCGTCATCCGTCGCCACCAACGCATCCGCACCTGGGCCCTGTCGGCCGGCATGGTGCTGGGCATGGTGGCAGCCACCTTCGGCCCGCAACTGGCCCATGCAGCCACGCCGCCCAAGGCCTCCAAGGCCGTGATCAAGGGCGCCGCCGCCGAGAAGCCGCTGGTGCTGGCCGCTGCCGATGACGTGCAGTTGCAGGCGGCTGACCGCGTGCTGCTCGGTCGCTACGAGTGCGAATTCGGCCGCCGCATCACGGTGGACCGCAACGACGCCCACCCCGGCTACGTCAACCTCGCCCTGGACCGCCAGGCCTGGGTGATGAAGCCCGTGCAGTCGGCCACCGGCGCCATCCGCCTCGAAGACGTGCGGGGCCAGGCCCTGCTGGTGCAGATCCTCACCAAGTCCATGGTGCTGGACACCAAATCGGGCAAGCGCCTGGTCGATGCCTGCGTGCACGAGGTGCAACGCAAGGCCGAAGCCGATCTGGCCAGCCAGCCACCGCGCCCCTCCATTTTCGACCCGCGCTGATGCGCTGATGCGTCGACCGCGAGGCACATGCCGCGCGGTGCGGCCATTCACCGAAGCCCGCCACCGTGCGGGCTTTTTTCTTGCATCTCACGCGCCACAAGCCCCACAAGATGCCCTTCAAAACATGGTCAAAACGCCATTCCTGAGCGACAATAGCGGCCCGCCCAAGTCTTCTATAAGACTTGCGCCGGCAGTGTGACCCGCGCCCATGCGGAGAACCCGCTCCTGTCTCCATCCTCACCAGGTGAACACCATGTTGCAAGCCTACCGCCAACACGTTGCCGAGCGCGCTGCTCTTGGCATTCCCCCCCTGCCCCTGACCGCTCCGCAAGTTGCCGAGCTGATCGAGCTGATCAAGAACCCGCCGGCTGGCGAAGATGCGTTCCTGCTCGACCTGCTGACCCACCGCGTGCCCCCGGGCGTGGACGATGCCGCCAAGGTGAAGGCCTCCTTCCTGTCGGCCGTGGCCCACGGCGATGTCGTCGCCAAGCTGATCTCCAAGGCCAAGGCCACCGAGCTGCTGGGCACCATGGTCGGCGGCTACAACGTCAAGCCCCTGATCGACCTGCTGTCCGACGCAGAAGTCGGTGGCGTGGCCGCTGAAGCGCTGAAGAAGACCCTGCTGATGTTCGACGCCTTCCACGACGTCACCGAACTGTCCAAGGCAGGCAACGCCAACGCCAAGGC
>CAIQIL010000227.1 GCA_903871865.1 uncultured Burkholderiales bacterium | reverse complement strand
TGAGCAGGCCGTCCTGGCCACGCGCGAAGACGAAGGTGGGGCGGTGCAGGCGGTCTTTCAGGCGCGAGGCGACGATGCCGACCACGCCTTCGTGGAAGTCGGGGTCGAACAGCGCGAGCGCAGCGGGCGGCTCGTCCTGGGGCATGACGGCTTCCAGCATCAGCTCGGCCTGTTCGCGCATGCCGGATTCCATGTCGCGGCGTTCGCGGTTGATGGCGTCGAGCTGGCGGGCCAGGGCCTGGGCGCGGGCCGGGTCGTCGGTCAGCAGGCACTCGATGCCCAGCCCCATCTCGGCCAGGCGGCCGGCGGCGTTGATGCGCGGGCCCAGCGCGAAGCCGAAGTCCTGGCTGGTGGCCTTGGCCGGGTCGCGGTTGGCGGCGGCGAACAGGGCGGCGATGCCCGGCTGCATGCGCCCGGCGCGGATGCGCTTGAGGCCCAGGCTGACGAGGCGGCGGTTGTTGTCATCGAGCCGGCCCACGTCGGCGATGGTGCCGAGTGCCACCAAATCGAGCAGGGCGTCGATGCGCGGCTGATGGGCGGCCTCTAAGGCACCGCGGCGGCGCAGCTCGGCGCGCAGGGCCAGCAGCACGTAGAACATCACGCCCACGCCGACCATGGCCTTGCTGGGGCAGGGGCAGCCGGGCTGGTTGGGGTTCACGATGACGTCGGCCTCGGGCAGGCTGACCTGGCCTTGCGCGTCGATCACGGGCAGGTGGTGGTCGGTGATGAGCACCTTCATGCCCAGCGCGCGCGCGATGTTCACGGCCTCGTGGCTGGCCATGCCGTTGTCCACGGTGACCAGCACGTCGGCACCGCGGGCGCGGACCATCTCGACGATGGGCGGCGTCAGGCCGTAGCCGTGCAGGGCGCGGTCGGGCACGACGTAGCCGATCTGCTCCGGTGCCGCGCCCAGCATGCGCAGGCCGCGCAGGCCGGTGGCGCAGGCGGTGGCGCCGTCGCAGTCGTAGTCGGCCACGATGCAGATGCGCAGGCCTTGCTGGAGGGCGTCGGCCAGCAGCACGGCCGCCTCGGTGCAGCCCTTGAGCGCGTCGGGCGGCAGCAGGCGGGCGGGGGCGTCGTCGAGTTCTTCCGGTGTGCGGATGCCGCGGGCGGCGAAGAGGCGGGCCAGCAGGGGCGGCACGCCGGCCTGCTCCAGGCTCCAGGCGCTGCGGGGCGGGACGTCGCGGGGGATGAGTTTCATGCGGGGCCGGTGTGGAGAGGCTTCGGGGCGAGGCTTGGGACGAACGCGTCAGAGCGGGGCCAGGATGGCCGAGGGCAGGGGGGCGGCGCGGCGTGGGCGCAGGGCTTGGAGTGAGCGCTGGATGGCGCCCATGAGGCCACCGCCGTCGGCAGTGCCGGTGCCCAGCGTCACGGCATGGCGCTCGCCGCACAGGGTCAGGCGCAGGGGCTGACCGGCGTCCAGGCGCTGCACCAGCGCGGCCAGCACGGTGGCGTCGAGCTGCTGCCAGGCGTCCACCCACACGGGCATGTCGTCGGACAGCAAACCGGCGCGCAAGCCGTCGCACAGGGTCAGGCCTGCGGGCCATACCGGCATGTCTGGCAGCTTGGGCCGGTCGGGCAGCCCACCGCCTGTCAGCCGGCCGCAGCCGCTCACCCAGAAGGAGTTGACGGTGTCGCGGCCTTCGGCCTCGCGGCGGTCGTTCAGCGGGTGCTGGTAGAGCGACATCTGCACCTCGGCCTGCAGGCGGCGCAGGGCGCGGGTGGCGTCGCTGCTGGTTTTGCTGGCCGTGTTGTTGGCGATGTTGTTGGCGGTGTCGGCGCTCAGCCACAGGTCGGGGTTGCGGCCCACGACGCGGTCCAGCGAGGCCGTGGGCAGGCCGTCCAGCAGGGGGTGGCTGGCGTACCAGCGGGTCGGCGCGCCCCAGCGCAGCTGCCAGCCGTCTTCTTCGAACAGCGGGCGCAGGGCTTCGAGCAGGGCTTGCGAGGTGGCGGCGTCCAGGCCCAGCGCGTTCGGGTCGAGCAGGGTGAGGTGCTCGCGGCCCATCAGCCAGTGGCCGGGGCTGAGCAGGGCCCAGCAGGCGTTGGCGTCGAGCTGCAGGCCATCTTGCGCGGCCCACCAGTGCGCCCAGGGCAGGCGGCCGTCGGTGTCCGGCCCGACCGGCCAGCCCAGCGCGGCGGCCAGCACCCGCTCGTGCGGCATCGACAGGGCGTATTCGTCGCCTTCGCTGCGGGCGAGCACGCGCAGGCGCGAGGCCAGCGCGCGCAAGTTCGGCAGGCGGCCCTCGGCGTCCAGGTGGGGCAGGGCGTGCTGGCAGGGCTCGGACAGGCTGGCCGCGAACGGGATGAGCCAGTGCGCGGTGGGCCCTGGGTGAAGCAGGTCGGATGTGGAATCTGTGGACGGCATGGCGGGCGTTGGCGTGGTCCCCGATTATCGAGTGGGTACACTCTGCGCAACATGAACTTGCCTTTCGATTTGCCCTACGAGTGGCGCGTGGGCTGGCGTTACACACGCGCAGCCCGCTCGGCCCGCCGCAATGGCTTCATTTCTTTCATTTCCGGGGTGTCGGTGCTGGGCATCGCCCTGGGGGTCGCGGCCCTGATCATCGTGCTCTCGGTGATGAACGGTTTCCAGAAGGAAGTGCGCGACCGCATGCTGTCGGTCATCGCGCACGTCGAGATCCTCGACACCTCCGGCATCGGCCTGCGCGACTGGCAGGTGCTGGCATCTGAGGCGAAAAAGCACCCGGCCGTCGTCGGCGCGGCGCCCTTCGTGCCCGCCCAGGCCCTGATCGCCCGTGGCGAGGACATGCGCGGCACCTTGGTGCGCGGCATCCTGCCCGAGGCCGAAGCCACGGTCACGCCGCTGGCCGCCACCATGAAAGACACCTTCGCGCGCCTGACCCCGGGCGGTTGGGGCGTGGTCATCGGCCAGGAGATGGCGCGTTCGCTTGGCGTCATGGAGGGCGATTCGCTCACCCTGGTGGCGCCGAGCGGCCAGGTCACGCCGGCGGGCGTGGTGCCCCGCGTCAAGCAGGTCACGGTGGTGGGCACCTTCAGCGCCGGCCACTACGAGTACGACAACGGCCTGGTGATGATGCACATCGACGATGCCGCCCGGCTGTTCCGCACCGGCGGGCCGGCCGGCGTGCAGTTGCGCCTGAAGGACCCGCAGGACGCGCGCGTCGTGGCCGCGGAGTTGTCCGACCGCCTCGGCGGCGACGTCGTCGTGCGCGACTGGACGCGCACCAACCGCAACTGGTTCGACGCCGTGCAGGTGGAAAAGCGCATGATGTTCATCATCCTCACGCTCATCGTGGCCGTGGCCGCTTTCAACCTGGTCTCCACCCTGGTGATGACCGTGACCGACAAGCAGGCCGACATCGCCATCCTGCGCACCCTGGGCGCCAGCCCGCGCTCCATCATGGGCATCTTCATGGTGCAGGGCTCGCTCTCGGGCGTGATGGGCACGCTGGGCGGCCTGGGCCTGGGTCTGCTGGTGGCCTGCAACATCGACGTCATCGTCCCTTTCATCGAGCGCTTGCTGGGCGTGCACTTCCTGCCCGGCAGCATCTACCTCATCAGCAAGATGCCGTCCGACCCGCAGTCGGGCGACGTCGTGCCCATTGCCGTGATTTCGCTGCTGCTCTCCTTGCTGGCCACGCTCTACCCGAGTTGGCGTGCCAGCCGTGTGCAACCTGCCGAGGCCCTGCGATATGAGTGATGCCCACCGCCACGTCCGCCTGCCGACCGAGCGCCCCCTGCGCGTGCGCAAGGTGCACTCCCTGCGCACCTTCCTGTGGCTGGCGCGCGGCTGGAGCGACTTCATGGACGCGCCCCTGGTCGGCCTGTTGCACGGCACGCTGATGGGCGCCTTCGGTGGCCTGATCATGTTCCTGGCCTGGGACCGCTTCTGGGTGCTGGCCGGTGCGCTGTCGGCCTTCCTGATGGTCGCGCCCATCCTGTCCACCGGCCTGTACGCCGTCAGCCGGGCGCTGCTGCGCGGTGAGGACGCCGGCTTCGGCACCGTTTGGCAGGTGTGGGCCTCGCTCGATGGCCGCCTGGTCAGGTTCGGCGTGCTGCTCACGGCATTGGGCACGGGCTGGGTGGTGTCTTCCGCCGCGCTCATCACCCTGGGCGTCAAGCCACCGGTGACCACGCCGCACGACTTCCTGATGCGCGTGGTGCTGGCGCCCGATGGCGGCCTGTTCGAGATCTGGCTGATCGTTGGCGGGCTGATGGCCGCGCCGGTGTTCGCCTCCAGCGTCGTCGCCATCCCCTTGCTGCTGGACCGCCGCGTGTCGGTCCAGAAGGCCGTGCTCACGAGCTGGAAAGCCGTGATGGCCAACCCCATTTGCCTGAGCCTGTGGGCCGCGATCGTGATGTCGCTGAGCCTGCTCGGACTGGGCACCCTGATGTTTGGTTTGATCCTCGTGATGCCGATCCTGGGCCATGCCACCTGGCATGCCTACCGCGATCTGGTCGTGCGGGATCCGGGTGAAGCGGGTTGACATGGGTGGATTCACAGAAGAGCAGATTGCGCAGTTCGGGCTGACCATTGGCGTGGGCGGCTTCATCCTGTACATGCTGTTCATCATCTTGCAGCTGGCGCGGGAGTCGAAGGCCGGCAAGTTCGGCACCTTCGTGCTTTTCCTCGTGCTGGGTTTTGGCGTGCTGGGCTTCGTGGCCAAGAACGTCATTGCCTGGCTGTTGAACATCTGAGGCGGGCATGGCCGATTCCTCCCAAGACCTGTCTGCAGGCCTGATCCTCGATGCGCGCGGCCTGGTGCGGCGCTTCCACGAAGGTGCGCTCGATGTCACCGTGCTCGACGGCGTGGACCTGAGCGTGGCCCGGGGCGACACCCTGGCCGTGGTCGGCACCTCCGGTTCGGGCAAGAGCACGCTGTTGCACCTGCTGGGCGGCCTGGACGCGCCCACGCGCGGCTCGGTGCGCCTGATGGGGCGCGACCTGGCGCAGTTGTCGGCCGCGGAGCAGGGCGCCTGGCGCAACCAGCACCTGGGCTTCATCTACCAGTTCCACCACCTGCTGCCCGAGTTCACGGCGCTGGACAACGTGGCCATGCCGCTGATGATCCGGCGCATGCCCATCGACCAGGCGCGCGCCCAGGCCGAGGCCTGGCTGGACCGCGTCGGCCTGCGCAACCGCGTGGGACACCGCCCGGCCGAGCTGTCCGGCGGCGAGCGCCAGCGCGTGGCCGTGGCCCGCGCCCTGGTCACGCAACCTGCCTGCGTGCTGGCCGACGAGCCCACCGGCAACCTCGACCGCCAGACCGCCGACACCGTGTTCGCGCTGATGCTGGACCTGGCCGCGCAGCAGGGCACGGCCCTGGTCATCGTCACCCACGATGGCGAGCTGGCCCAGCGTTGCGCCCAGCGCCGCCGCCTGGTGGGTGGCCGCTTCGTGGACTGAGCCAGGCGCGGCCTGAGCCTTGAGCGGCTGCACACCATGGCCATCCCGACCTGGACCGACACCCACTGCCACCTCGACGCGCCGGAGTTCGACGCCGACCGCGAGGCCGTGGTGCAGCGCGCCCGCGAGGCCGGCGTGGGCCTGATCGTCATCCCCGCCGTCACGCCCCAGACCTTCGTGCCGGCCCGCGACGCGGCCCACCGTTTCGGCGGTGCCTACGCCCTGGGCGTCCACCCGCTGTACGTCCACCAAGTGCCCGACAACGCCCTGGCCCTGCTGGACGAGGCCCTGCACCGTTGGCGCGAGGACCCGCGCCTGGTGGCGGTGGGCGAAATCGGCCTGGACCACTTCGTGCCCGACTTGCAGGACGAGGCCAGCCGCGCGCTGCAGGAACGCATGTACGCCGCGCAGCTCGACCTGGCCGTGGCCCACGGCCTGCCCGTCATCCTGCACGTGCGGCGCAGCGCCGATGGCCTGCTCAAGCACCTGCGCCGCCTGCGCGATGCGGGGCGCCCTGTGGTAGGTGGCATCGCGCATGCCTTCAACGGCAGCCCGCAGCAGGCCCAGGCTTTCGTGGAACTGGGCTTCAAGCTGGGCTTTGGCGGCGCCATGACCTTCGAGCGCGCCTTGCAGATCCGCCGGCTGGCGGCCAGCCTGCCCGATGAGGCCATCGTGCTGGAGACCGATGCGCCGGACATCCCGCCGCACTGGCTCTACCAGCGCGCGCAAGACCGTGCCGCGGGGGCACGCAGTCGCAATGAGCCGGCCGAGCTGCCGCGCATCGCGCAGACGCTGGCCGACCTGCGTGCCTGGAGCCTGGAGCAGGTCCAGCGTCAGACCACGGCCAATGCCCTGGCCGCCTTGCCTCGCTTGGCCGCATTGTGGCCTGCGGCGCGTCAGTGACGCGTGGGTCAGTAACGCGGGTAGTGCGTGATGTGTCGGATGGCGCGGTACAGCGGCGACAGGCGGTCGTACATGCGGTTGTAGACCTCTCGGTACAGCCTATCGTAGGTGTGGGCATGTTCTGGCTGAGGCTGGAAAACCTGCCCCGGGTGCGACATGGCCTTGACCGCTTGGCCATGGTTTTCAAAGTAACCCGCACCCACAGCGGCGTTGATGGCCGCCCCCAGGCCGGAGGCCTCATAGGTGTGGATGCGCTCGGTGCGCAGGCCGAACACATTGGCCGTGATCTGCATGATGCGGTCGCTTTGTGAGCCACCGCCCGCCACGCGCAGGCTGTGAATGGGCACACGGTTGCGTCGCACCAATTGGTCCTTGCCGTGGCGCAGCGCATAGGCCAGCCCTTCAATGATCGCGCGGTAGAGATGGGCGCGGGTGTGCACATCGCCGAAGCCGATCACGGCCCCCTTGGCTTCAGGGCCCGGGAATTTCACGCCGGGGTTCCAGAAGGGTTGCAGCACCAGGCCCATGGCACCCGGTGGCGAGGCGTCCAGCAAGTCATCGAACAGGATCTCGGGTGCCACGCCGCGGTCTTGCGCCTCTTGCACTTCTTTGGCGGCGAACTCGCGCTTGAACCAGTTCACCATCCAGTAGCCCCGCTGCACGATGATCTCGGAGTTATAGGCGTGGGGCATGGCCGCCGGGTAAGCTGGCAAAAAGGGCATGGGCGGCACGTAGCGGGCGTTGGCGGTGTTGATCGTGGCGGTGGTGCCATAGCTGATGCAGCCCACGTCCGGCTGGATGCCGCCACAGGCCAGCACTTCGCAGGCTTTGTCTGCGCCCGCCGCGTACAGGGTCAGGCCTTGCGG
>CAIQIL010000226.1 GCA_903871865.1 uncultured Burkholderiales bacterium | reverse complement strand
CACAGCCTCAGCCACAGCCTGGGCGGCGTGAACCCCAAGCTGCACCACGGCACCTTGAACGCCATGTTCCTGCCCGCCGTGGTCGCCTTCAATGCCGAGGCCGAATCCATGCAGAAGGACCGCCGCCTGGCCCGCATGGCCCACGCCATGGGCCTGGGCTCGCAGGGCGACATCCCCGCGGCGATCAAAGACATGAACGCCCGCCTCGGCCTGCCCACCGGCCTGGCCGCGCTGGGTGTGGAACGTGCCTGGTTCGACAAGGTCATCACCGGCGCGATGGCCGACCACTGCCACAAGACCAACCCGCGCGTGGCCACGCCCGAGGAATACCGCGCCTTGCTCGAAGCCTCGATGTGAGCTTCAGCCGTCGGCTTGCGGGATGCTGCTGGGCACCTCGCGTGCCACCATCACCTGGTCGATGCGGTAGCTGTCCACGTCCAGCACCTCGAAGCGCCAGCCGCCCCAGCTGACCTTGTCGGTCTTGCGCGGGATGCGGCGCAGCATCACCATCATGAAGCCGGCCAGGGTCTCGTACTCGTCTTGCTGCGGCAGGTGGTCGAGGTCGAGCGCGCGCAGCACGTCCGGGATGGGCGTGGCGCCGTCGATGAGCCAGGAGTCGGCATCGCGCTGCACGATCTGGTCGTCGTCCATGGGCGCCACCAGGCTGCCCATCACCGTGCTCATCACGTCGTTGATGGTGATGATGCCCACCACCAGGCTGTACTCGTTGAGGATGACGGCGAAGTCCTCGAAGGCCTGGCGGAACTGCTGCAGCACCTCCGAGAGGCTGATGCGCTCCGGCACGATCAGCACCTTCTTGATCAGGCCGGGCGCTTGCAGCGAGATGGGCTGGCCGTTGAAAACGCGGCTGAGCAGGTCTTTCGAATCGACGTAGCCGACCACGTGGTCGATGTCGCCGTCGCAGACCAGGTAGGTCGAGTGCGGGAACTGCTCGATGCGGGCGCGGATCAGGGCCTCGCTGTCGTCGAGCAACAGGTGGACGATGCGGTCGCGCGGGGTCATGGCGCTGGTGACCAGGCGGGTGTCGAGCTCGAACACGTTCTCGATGACCTGCTGGCCGGTGAGCGCCAGCACGCCGGCATCGGCCCCGGCCTGGGCCATGGCCAGGATGTCGTCGGAGGTGACGGCCTCGTCGCGGCGATCGGGCAAGCCCAGCAGCTTGAACAGCAGGTCGGTCAGGCGCTTGAAGCACCACACCAGCGGGCGGAACGCCGCCAGCACCAGCAGCATGGGCCCGACCACGCGCACGGCCACCTGCTCGGGCGCGACCATGCCCAGGCGCTTGGGGAAGAGGTCGGCCAGCAGGATGAAGAGGCTGGTGACCAGCACGAAGGACAGCACCGAAGCGCTGGTCTCGATGTAGCCCGCGTCGAGCTGCAAGGCCCGCAGCAGGCGCGTGGCCATGGGCGAGAAAGCGCCCTCGCCCACCACGCCGCCCAAGATGGCCACGGCGTTCATGCCGATCTGCAAGGCGGTGAAGAAGTCGCCGGGCTCGTCCTGCACGGCCAGCACACGCTGGGCGCGCCAGTCACCGTGGTCGGCCATCTGGCGCAGGCGCACGCGGCGCGACGCGGCCACGGCCAGTTCGGTGAGGGAGAAGAAAGCGCTGGCGGCGATCAGGGCCGCGATCAGCAGCAGGGCGACGATCGGGTCTGAGGACATGGCTGACAGTGTAGCCAAGGCCCAGAGCCAATCTTCCCATCCTCAAGGGCAATCCGGCTGCGCAAGCTCGTAGCCCACCGAGAGGTACAGGTGCGTGCGCTCGCTCCCGCCATCACGCTCGATCAGGTGCACGCCCTCGTGGCTCACGCAGGTGCTCGCAGACCGGCGCACGCCCTGGCCATCGCGCATGGCCAAGCCACTGCTTCGGCTGCGAACCCGCGTGGGCTGGCCGATCACAGCAGCGCCAATGAACGGCGACACCGCCCACAGCTTTGGGATCCGTGCGGCGTAGACACGAGGTGCCTCGCCCGTGACTTCGTCGGTGGCGAGCACCGCTGCTGAAGCGTCCAGTTGGAAGTCTTCCGCACGCAATCGCTTGCAACACACTGCGCGGCCGTTCGGACCCTCGAACTGGAACTCAACCTTGGCCCCTGAGGGCAAGGGCTGGCCCATGACCAAGGTGGCGTGGCCTGCGCCATCCAGCTTCATCAGGCCGAACGCCGCAGAGTGCGCGGTCGAATGGGCTGGCAGCGTCAACACCAGGCAAACCGCCAAAACCACATGTCGCACCAAGTCGGATGGCTCAAAGGTCCGCATACCGTGGCAACAAGTCCTGGTCTGCAAGCCTGATTTCGATCGCATTTGCAATCTTCACGTGCTCAGGGTTCTCGTCAGAAAACGGCTCATCGGTGACGCTGACGATGATGGT
>CAIQIL010000225.1 GCA_903871865.1 uncultured Burkholderiales bacterium | reverse complement strand
GGCAAGTCGGCCACGGCCAGGGTGGCGATGGTCTCGAACTGCTTGCTGAGCTCACGGCACAGCGTGATCCGGCCTTCGGGCAGCACCTCGGCCAGCTCGGTGGCCAGGGCCTCGATGCGGTGGGGCGCCTCGAACAGCACGACGCTGTGGTCCTGCCCCAGCAGCGCGCGCAGGCGGCTCAGGCGCGCCAGGCCCTTGGACGGCAGGAAGCCCTCGACGCGGAAACCGTGGGCCAGCACGTCGCCCGCCGCGCTCAGGGCGGTGGTGACGCTGCTGGGCCCGGGCAAGGGCACCACGGGCAGGCCGGCCGCCTGGGCGGCACGCACGAGGTGGGCGCCGGGATCGGAAATGGCGGGCGTGCCCGCGTCGCTGACATAGGCCACGCGCTGGCCCTGCTGCAGGCGTGCGATGACCTGCTCGGCCGCCTGGGCCTCGTTGTGCTGGTGCAGGGCCAGCAGGGACTTGTCCAGCCCGAGGTGGCGCAGCAGGCCGCCGCTGACGCGGGTGTCTTCGCAGGCCACGGCGTCCACCAGGGCCAGCACCTGGACCGCGCGCAGGCTCAGGTCGGCCAGGTTGCCGATCGGCGTGGGCACGAGGTAGAGCGCGCCTTTGGGATACTGCTGGCTGCCGGCCACCTGTTGAGCGGCCTGGAGCAGCAAATTGACATCAAGGGTCACAACGAAATCCCGGGGCGATGAGGGTGAGGAACGCGCCTTGCAGCACCTGCTGGCGCAAGGCTTGGCATTGGTCGAGCGCAATTATCGGGTGGCGCGGGGCCCGAGCGCGCGCGGCGCCGAGGTGGACCTCATCATGCGCGACCGCGACGGCACGCTGGTGTTCGTGGAAGTGCGCCAGCGCGCCAGCACCGACCACGGCGGCGCCGCGGCGTCCGTCACGCGGGGCAAGCAGCGCCGGTGCATCCTCGGGGCGAAGTTTTACCTCCAGACACTTTCGGTGTGGCCGCCCTGCCGTTTCGACGTGGTGGCCATCGACGGCGAGGCCCTGAGCTGGTTGCCCGCGGCCTTCGATGCCAGCTGAGCTGACATATCATCGGCCGCATATGCCGGATACCCCTTATCTGCCCACCCACTTGCAGCAACCCCTGCTGGAAACCGCCGACTGGCTCTACCAGTCGTCCGAGCGCTTGGCGCTGCAGCTGAACTTCGCGGCGCAAGCCTTGATGCACACCCTGACCGCTGGCGGGCGGGTGCTGTGCGCTGGCGAGGCCGAAGCCGCCTGGCTGGCCCAGCAAGCCGCCAACCTGCTGGTGCGGGGTTCGGGCCGCGAGCGCCCTCCCCTGGCGGCACACGCCCTGGTGCCGGCCAGCAGCCCGCAACACGCCACCCTGGCCCAGCAACTCAACGCGCTGGGTCACCCGGGCGATGTCTGGCTGGCGTTCTCGATGGAGCGCGACGAACCCGACCTGCTGGCCGCCACGCAAGCCGCACGCGAGCTGGACCTGACCCTCGTGGCCTTCACGGGCGAAGCCGCCAGCGTGCTGGGCCCGCAGCTGCGCGACACCGACGTCTGGGTGCCCCTGCCGGGAACCCAGGCCCCCACCCTGTTTGCCCTTGGATGGCTGGCCCTGCATGGCCTGTGCGCAGCCGTCGACAACCATTTGCTTGGAGAAGCTGCATGACCCCCTCTCGCACGACCTTGAACACCCCCGCCCTGCGCACCCGCTTGGTGTGCGCCCTGCTGTCCGCCGCGAGCCTGAGCGCCTGCGCCCCGCT
>CAIQIL010000224.1 GCA_903871865.1 uncultured Burkholderiales bacterium | reverse complement strand
CTTGAGCACGTCCGCCGCGGACGTTTTGGCGGGCACCACGGTGACCTTGCAGCCGCGCTCGGCCAGCATGCGCAGGATGTTGCGCTTGACGCCGAAGTCGTAGGCCACGACGTGGAACTTGGGGGACGTCTGCTTGCCGAAGCCGGGTTGGCCATCCAACTCGGGGTTGGCCAGCTTCCACTCGGTCTCGGTCCATTCGGCCACATCAGCGCGGGTGACGACCTGGGCCAGGTCCTGGCCAGCCATGCTCGGCGCGGCCTTGGCACGGGCCACGGCATCGGCGATCACGGCATCGGTGATGGCTTCGCCCACCGGCAACGCCACGATGCAACCGTTTTGCGCGCCCTTGCTGCGCAGCAGGCGGGTCAGCTTGCGGGTGTCGATGTTGGCGATGCCGACCGTGCCTTCGTCTTGCAGGTACTGGGACAGCGTGCGGGTCTGACGGAAATTGGAAGTGCGGATGGGCAGATCCTTGATGATCAGAC
Organism: uncultured Burkholderiales bacterium; assembly: GCA_903871865.1. Classification (GTDB taxonomy): domain Bacteria; phylum Pseudomonadota; class Gammaproteobacteria; order Burkholderiales; family Burkholderiaceae_C; genus Aquabacterium. The sequence goes on along the minus strand of CAIQIL010000224.1, from coordinate 4,632 downwards.
CAGCGGCATGGACTTTCGAGGCTTCGACGTCTTCACCATTGACACCGTAATTGCCGATGTGCGGATACGTGAGGGTCACGATCTGACGGCAGTAGCTCGGGTCGGTGAGGATTTCCTGGTAGCCGGTGAGCGATGTGTTGAACACCACTTCGCCGACGGTGTGACCGGCAGCGCCGATCGAGGTGCCTGGAAAGACCGTGCCGTCTGCGAGGGCCAGAAGAGCTTGGGGCAGGACGGGCAGCACGGGTTCATTCTCCGTTTGTTGTGCGCGCCCGGCTCTTTGCCATCAGCCTGAACCGCGACGCACAAAGGCGTGGCAGGGGCGTGACAGGATCGACTCCAGTGAAGGAAACGAGGGGTGTGACCGGGCGGGGGGTGGTTGCGGGTAAACCTTAGGAGTATAGCCGATGTGGCCTACACCCGTGTGTCCTGTCACTGTCATGGTGTTCACAATCGGGTCACGCTGGTCCACAATCGTTGGCAGTTTCACCGCACAAAAAGGATCCCCATGCAAGGCGACGCCAAGGTCATCGAGCTGCTCAATGCCCAGTTGAAGAACGAGCTGACCGCCACCAACCAGTACTTCCTGCACTACCGCATGCTCAAGCACTGGGGTTTCGACAAGCTGGCCAAGAAGGAGTACGAAGAGTCCATCGGCGAGATGAAGCACGCCGACAAGCTCATGGAGCGCATCTTCACGCTCGACGGCCTGCCCAACCTGCAGGCGCTGGGCAAGCTGCTGATCGGCGAGAGCGTGCCCGAGATCCTCAAGTGCGACCTGCAACTGGAAACCGCTGCACAAGCCACCGTCAAGGACGGCATCGCCCATTGCGAATCGGTGCGCGATTATGTCTCGCGCGATCTGCTGCAGCACATCCTCGATGACACCGAAGAGCACATCGACTTCCTCGAAACCCAGATCGACCTGCTGGGCAAGGTCGGCGAGGCGAACTACCTGCAATCCATCATGGGCGACGTGGCGAGCTGATGCGCGCCGGCCCTGCCCCTGTTCCTGGGGCGGGGATTGCACGCCACTTGCATGCGAATCATTCTCATTACATAATGCACAGCATGTGAGTTCCACGGGCGCTTCGTCGCCCCGCGTGCCGCCATGATCGTGTGTGTTTGCCACGGCGTTTCTGATCGCGCCATCGTTGCCGAAGTCCAGGGGGGCTGCACCTCATTCGAGGCCCTGCAGAGCACCACCCGCGTGGCCACATGCTGCGGCTGCTGCGAGGACTGCGCCCGCCAGGTCATGGCCGCGGCCCAGGTTGTGGCCGACGCCCGCGCCGCCAGCAGCGCCCAGACCGAAGCCCGGCCAGTGCGCTGGCACCCTGCCCTGACCGCCTGACGCGGCTCGGGCAGCCGGTCTCCGCTGGTTTCCCCCCTCTCTTCGCCAGATCACGCCCTCAAGCTCGGCCTAGGATGGCCGATGTCCACAAGACAGAGCTGACAGCGCGAGCATCACCGCGCAGCGAGGGCGACATGGCTTCCTTCTTTTTTTCCAACGACGAATCCGCGCACATCGACACCCATGCCCACAAGCGTGCGGTGCTGACGTCCGTCAAGCCGGGCGCCGCAGAAGCGGTGTCCGCCCATGGCGCGCTCGATGCCACGCTTCGCCGACACGAAGTTGCGCCGCCCTCCCGGTTCGCGCGCAGCGCCCCGGTCGGCGTGGTCTGGGCGCAGCGCTTCTGGCGCTGGCTGTGGGACATGGACGAAGCCCCACGTGCGCTGGCGCCCGCCTCGGGCCTGCGCGGCATCCAGTCCGAATTCATCGCCTCGCTGTGGGATTTGCAATCCCTGCGGGCCAACCATGTGCGCGACCAGATCAGCACCGCCCGATCGCTGCGGGAGCTCTGGCACCTGCGCGCCGATGTCTTCAAGGTCATCTCGGTGCACCGCGGACAAATGGAAGCCCAGTTGCGCCTGGACGCCCTGGACAGCCACTTCCCGGTGCGCGCATCGCGCCGCAGCGACGACAGCCGCGGCAAAGTCACGACCTGGTGAGCGCCTGAGCCGAGCTCGCACGACACCGATGCTCACATCGCGCAACACCGCGCACACGTTCGAGCGCGCAAGCGTTGCACAATGGGCAGCTGGATCGCCCACAGCCCCATGAACATCATCATTTTGGACGACTACCAGGACGCGGTGCGCAAGTTGCGCTGCGCCGCCAAGCTCGACGGCCTGTCCGCCAAAGTCTTCACCAACACCGTCAAAGGCACTGGCCAGTTGGCCGTTCGCTTGCGCGACGCCGAAGTGCTGGTCGCCATCCGCGAACGCACGCAGTTTCCCAAGGCCTTGCTGGAAAAACTCCCCAAACTGCGCCTGATCTGCCAGATCGGCCCGCTGGGCCCGCACATCGACATCGACACCTGCACGCGACTGGGCATCGCCGTCGCGCATTGCGAAGGGCCGCCCGTGGCACCGGCCGAGCTGACCTGGGCCCTCGTGATGGCCGCCATGCGCCGCCTGCCGCAGTACATCGGCAACCTCAAGCACGGGGCCTGGCAGCAGTCCGGGCTGAAATCGGCGTCCATGCCCAGCAATTTCGGCTTGGGCGTGCAGTTGCGCGGCAAAACCCTGGGCATCTGGGGCTACGGCCAGGTGGGTCAACTGGTGGCCAACTATGGCAAAGCCTTTGGCATGCACGTGACGGTGTGGGGCAGCGAAGCCTCGCGCGCCAAGGCCCAAGCCGACGGCTTCATCCCTGCCCCTTCGCGGGAGGCCTTTTTCGAGGCCTGTGACGTGTTGAGCCTGCACCTGCGACTCAGCGACACCACGCGCGGCATGATCACCCTGGAAGACCTCAGCCGCATGAAGCCGACCGCGCTGTTCGTCAACACCTCCCGCGCAGAGCTCCTCCAAGACAACGCCCTGGTGATGGCGCTCAACCGCGGCCGCCCGGGCCTGGCGGCCATCGACGTGTTCGAGAGCGAACCCATCCTGCAGGGGCACCCGCTGCTGCGCCTGGAGAACGCTGTGTGCACACCGCACATCGGCTTCGTCGAACAAGACAGTTACGAGCAGAACTTCAGCATCGCTTTCGACAACCTGCTGAACTTCATGGCGGGTCAGCCCACCCACATCGTCAACCCCGAAGCCCTGCGCGTGCAGCACTGAGCCAGGCGCGCGATGGAGTTGGAACGCGCGCTGTCACGCCAGAACCTCAGATCGGCCAACTGGGCGCTGCTGTTCGGCAATTTCATCATTGGCTGCGGCGTGATGGTCATGGCCGGCACGCTCAACGACATCACCCACGACCTGCAAGTGAGCGTCACCGAAGGTGGCCGCCTGATTGCCGTGGCCGCCGTGATGATGGGCGTGGGTGCCCCCATACTGGCTTGGCGCGTGGCCCAGATGGACCGGCGCAAGCTGCTGACCTGGGCGATGCTCTGGTACGCGGCGGGCCACCTGCTGTCGGCCCTGGCGCCCGACTACCACTGGCTGATGCCCATCCGCGCGCTGACCGTGCTGTCGGCCGCGGTGTTCACGCCTCAGGCTGCTGCCACGGCAGCGTTCATGAGCACGCCTGCGCGACGCGGACGCGCCATCACCTTCGTGTTCATGGGTTGGTCCATCGCCTCGGTGGCCGGTATGCCCCTGTCCGCCTGGATCGGTGAACGCATGGGTTGGCGCGTGGCCATGGCTTGCGTGGCGGCCGGCGCCTTGCTGGCCGCCGTGCTGGTGAACCGGTTGCTGCCGCATGGCATCCGCCCGCCGGCGTTGTCGCTGCGCCTGTGGGGCAAGGTGTTCCGCTCGCCACTGTTGATGGCACTGGTGCTGGTCACGGCCTGCCAGAGTGCCGGGCAGTTCACCTTGCTTGCGTACGCCGCGCCCTACTACCGCCAGGTGTTTGGCGCCAGCCCCGAGCAGATCAGCCTGATGTTCGGCTGGTTCGGCGCCCTGGCCCTGACCGGCAATGTGGTGCTCAACCGCATGGTGGACCGGGTCGGCGCCGCGCCTGCCGTGACGCTCACCTTGGGCTTGATGGCACTGAGCCTGCTGCTGTGGCCACTGGCTGGCAGCCTGCCCGCACTGGCCCTGGTGCTGTTGCCCTGGGCGCTCAGCGGCTTTGCCACGAACTCAGGCCAACAGGCCAGATTGGGGGGGCTGTCGCCACGGCTGGCCCCCGCCTTGATGGCCCTGAACACCTCGGCCATCTACATCGGGCACGCGCTGGGCGCATCGGGCGGCGGCTGGGTGATTGCGCACCAGGGCTTCGCGTCGCTGCACTGGCCAGGCCTGGCTTGGATGCTGCTGGCCCTGGCGCTGAGTTTGTGGGCCCAGCGGGTGCAGCGCCGCCAGGAGGCTCGCCGAGAAAAGGTGCTTGGCCTGGGCTGAGTTGGGGCGCGCGCAGGCCGCCTCGCTCAGGCGATGCGCTGACGACGCGCTTCGTACAGGCAAACGCCGCTGGCCACCGACACGTTGAGGCTGGACACCCCGCCCATCATCGGGATGCTGACCAGTTCGTCGCAATGCTTGCGCGTGAGCTGGCGCATGCCACTGCCTTCGGCGCCCAGCACCAGCGCGCTGGCCACCTTGAAATCGGCCTGGTACAAGCTGCGTGGCGCGTCGTCGGAAGTGCCAATCACCCAGATGTCACGCTCCTTGAGTTCGGTGAGCGTG
>CAIQIL010000223.1 GCA_903871865.1 uncultured Burkholderiales bacterium | reverse complement strand
GAGCTCGGCGCATGCACCTCTGAGCTGCGCGCGCCGAGCTTTTTGCTCCGACGTCCGAGCTATTTTCTCCGTGCATGCACCTATCAGGTGCGTGAGCCGAGCTCAGAGCTCCGCGCGCCGAGCAAAAAGCTCGACACGCACACCTCAGAGGTGCATGTGTGCGGTTCGGAGCTCTGGCCCAAGGCGCTGAGCGCCATGAAAGTTCGCTTGCATCCTTGTGCATCAAATTAAAGAATGCTTTAATTCTTCGCAAGACCACCCAAGCAGGCTTTCACACCATGCGCAGCACGGGCACCCACGCCATCTCCACGACCCTGGGCGAAGCCGTCCAGGCTTTCGTGCCGCATGCGCTGCCGCCTCGTGATCCGCCCCTGTCGCCTGAGGCCTTTGCCGCGCTCAACCAGGCGGCCGAACTGGCTTTGGCCCGCCTGTCGGGGGTGTCGGGTCTGGCGCCTTCGGTGGACTGGTTGCTCTACAGCGCCATCCGCAAAGAGGCCTTGCTGACGTCTCAGATCGAAGGCACGCAGGCCACGCTGGTGGACTTGTTCGACGAGGAAGCGGGGCTGGCGATCAGCAACACCGACGATGTCGAAGAAGTCACCAACTACCTGCGCGCCTTCCGCCTGGTGCAGGGTCATTTGCGAGACCCCAACGGTTTGCCCATCAGCGTGCGCCTGCTGTGCGACGCACACCGCCTGCTGCTCGATGGCGTGCGCGGCGCGGGCAAGCAGCCCGGTGAATTGCGCCGCTCGCAGAACTGGATCGGCGGCACGCGTCCCGGCAATGCCGCTTTCGTGCCGCCGCCACCGGAGCATGTGGCGGGTTTGCTGGCCGACATGGAGAGGTTCATCCATGCCGATGGCCTTGGCTTGCCGCCGCTGGTGAAGGTGGCCTTGGTGCATGCCCAGTTCGAAACCATCCACCCTTTTCTGGATGGCAACGGCCGCATCGGGCGCTTGCTGATTGCCGCCTTGCTAGAGCACTGGGGCTTGCAGCCCGAGCCGCTGATGTACCTCAGCGGCTACCTCAAGCAGCATCAGGCCGAGTACTACCGTCGTTTGTCGGCCATCCGCACCGAAGGCGATTGGGAGGGCTGGCTGGCCTTCTTCCTGGAGGGCGTGGCCTGCGCGGCCGCCGAGGCTGAGCGAGGCGTGGTGGCCCTGGCGAGTTTGATCGCGGCCGACCGGCGTCGGCTGTTGGCGGCACCCAAGGCTGGCCCGGCCAGCTACCGCTTGTTCGAGATGCTGCCCACGATGCCGCGCTTCACCATCGAGCGAGCACGCCAGGCACTGGGCACGACCTTCCCGACAGCCACTGCGGCGGTGAAGGTGCTGGAGGACTTGGGGCTGGTGGCGGAGTTGACCGGCCAGAAGACGAACCGCAGCTACAGCTACCAACACTACATTGCGCTGCTGGCGCTTTGACGATGCACGGGGCAGGCCCATGCCCGTCCGCCATGCGATCTGGCCGCTCAGAATGAACCGGCGCCTGGTGTATGGTGG
>CAIQIL010000222.1 GCA_903871865.1 uncultured Burkholderiales bacterium | reverse complement strand
TGCTGCAGTTCCAGGACAAGGACATCGCCGACACCCGCACCAGCCTCAACGCCTTCGTGTCCCAGTTCGCCACGGCCCTCAACCAGCAACAGTCGCTGGGGGTGGACGCCACGGGCGCCTTGCAGACGTCCTTCAATGCGGCAGGCGCCGCGGTGGGCACGCCGCTGTTCCTGAACACGGGCAGCGCCACCAGCATCAGCATGAACCTGGTGCAGCCCAAGGGCTTGGCCGCGGCCTCGCCCTTGGTGGCTTCGGTGCAACCGGCGAACACCGGCACGGCCACCATCGACTCGCTGACCATGGCGCGGGCGCTGCCCCAGGCCAATGCGCCTGACTTCGCCACCTCGCTGCCCACCACAGCCAACGGTTTGACCGTGGTGTTCGAGACCAGCGCCTCCGACCCCACCCAGCTGACCTACCGCTTCACGGACAGCACGGGCACGCCCTACAAAGACACCACGCCCAAGCGCATCTGGACGCCGGGCACGCCGCTGAACGATGCCGACCCGGCGTCCACGCCCAGCAGCCAGCTGTTCAACCTGAGCATCTCGGGCGTGCCGCGCGCGGGCGACAAGATCAGCATCGCACGCACCACCTACCCGGCCAGCAACAACGGCAACGCCCAGGCCTTCCTGGCCCTGCGCGACAAGGCCATGGTGACCTTGGACGGCGCCTCGTACGCCACCGTCACCGACGCCTATTCGCAAATGATCGGCAACCTGGGCGTGGCCGTGCAAGGCGGCAAGACCGCGGCCGACATCTCCAGCACCCTGGCCAAGACCTCGGAGCAGACGCTGTCCAGCACCACCGGCGTCAACCTCGACGAGGAAGCCGCCCGGCTGATCCAGTTCCAGCAAAGCTACCAGGCGGCCGCCAAAGTGCTGCAGATCGCCCAGTCCCTGTTCGACACCCTGCTGCAGACCGCCCGAGGCTGAGGAGATTGACCATGCGCATTGCCACCGCCCACGCCTACGACACCTCGATCCAGAACCTGCAGAAACGCCAGCAGGACCTCAGCGAATCGCAGATGCAGCTGACCTCCGGCAAGCGGGTGAACTCGGCCAGCGACGACCCCACGGCCGCCGCCCGCGCGGAGCGCGCCCTGGCCAGCATCGCCCGCAGCGACGCCAACAAGCGCTCGCTGGACGCCAGCCGCAACGTGATGGCCATCACCGAATCGGCCCTGGGCGACACGGTCGAGCTGATGCAGACCGCCCGCGAAACCCTGGTGGCCGCCGGCAACGGCACTGACAGCGATGGCGAGCGCAAGGCCCTGGCCACCAAGCTGCGCGAGATCCGCAACCAGCTGCTGTCCGTGGCCAACCGCCCCGACGGCGGCGGCGGCTTCGTCTTCGGCGGCCAGGGCTCGGCCACGCCGCCTTTCGTGGACGGCAACACCGGCGTGACCTTCGTCGGCCAGGGCGGCGAAACGCTGGCCTCGTCCAGCGAAAAGCTCAACCTCACCGTGGACGGCGACCAGGTCTGGCTGAAGGCGCGCGGCGGCAACGGTGTGTTCACCACCGCACAGGGCACCAACGCCAACACCAGCGGCCCCAACAGTGGCACGGGCTGGATCACCTCCGGCACGGTCACAGCGCCCTCTCAACTGCCCTACCCCACGCCCTCGGGCGGCAGCTCGCCGAGCTACAGCGTGCAGTTCCACGTCAGCGGCGGCACCACCACCTACGACGTGCTCGACAACTCGACCACGCCGGCCACCGCCCTGAGCTCGGGCCAGCCCTACAACAGCGGCAAGACCATCGATATCACCGGCAAGGGCATGACGGTGTCCATCGCAGGCGCACCGGCCGACGGCGACCGCTTCAACATCGGCGAGGCCACCAACAACCTCAACATGTTCAGCAGCCTGGACAAGACGATCGCGGCCCTGAGCCAGACCAACGCCTCCAGCAGCAGCATCCAGCAGGCCGTCAACACCGGCATGACCGAGATCGACAGCGTCCTGGGCAATGTGCAGGCAGCGCGCTCGGCCGTGGGCGAGTCGCTCAACCGCATGGACGGCATCGAAAGCCGCATCGAGACGCTCAAGCTGGCCGCGACCACCGAAAAGTCCAATGCCGACGCCCTGG
>CAIQIL010000221.1 GCA_903871865.1 uncultured Burkholderiales bacterium | reverse complement strand
GGCCCGCTGACGGCCAGCGTCACGGTGCACGACAACGACGCCGAAGGCACGGTCTATGAGTCCAGCCTGGCGGGCGTCACCATCCCGACGCCCGCCATCTTCAAGGGCAGCCTGGGCGTCGTGGACAGCAGTGGCCAAGCTGTGCCTGTCACGGTCAAGGCCCCCACCGACGTGCTGTTCACCAGCATCAGCGGTCAGAAACTGGTCTGGACCACCGAGGCCAATGGCGACCTCGTGGCCCGCGCTGGCAGTGCCGCCGATGCGCCCCTGGTGGTGCGCGTCAGCACCGACGGCCAGGGCGGCTTCAGCTTCTCCTTGCAGCAAGCGCTCAAGCACGCCGATGGCAGCGATGTGCAAGACATCCACTTCGCCACGCAGCCTGTGGGCGCCACCACGGACACCGGCAACGGCACGCTGACCATCCACGTGATGGACGACCAGCCCCGCCTGCCCGCCACGATCGACAGCGCGGCCACCACCCTGGACACCAACCTCCTGCTCGTCCTGGACACGTCCAGCGGCATGGGCGAGGCCAGCGGCGTTGCCGACCTCACCCGCCTGCAGGCGGCGGTGAAGTCCCTGACCCAGCTCATCGACCGCTACGACCAGTTCGGCGATGTGGCTGTGCGCCTGGTCACCTTCTCGGGCACGGCCCAGGCCCAGACCGACCACTGGCTCAGCGCCAGCGACGCCAAGACGCTGCTGGCCACGCTGAGCGCCGGTGGCAGCACCGAGCTCAACCACGGCAGCGCCTTGCTGGCTGCGCAAGACGCCTTCAACAGCGCTGGCAAGCTGGGCGATGCCCAGAACGTGTCTTACTTCCTGGCCGGCGGCAACCCGACCGACTTGGGCGGCCTCAGCGCCCAGGACGCCGCCGCCTGGACCACCTTCGTCAACGACCACCAGGTCAAGAGCCTGGCCGTGGGCCTGGGCTCGCAAGTGGGCCAGGCCAGCCACGTGGCGCTGGACGCCATCGCCTACGACGGACAGGCCTCCTCGGACCTGGGCGCCACCCTGGTGACAGCCTTCGACGGCCTGACCAATGCACTCAACGGTTCGACCCGCGACCTCATCGCGGGCCGCCTGGTCAACACCGCCACCAGCGCGGGTGGCCAGATCGGCGCCGATGGCTTCGACCACGTCGGCACCATCACCATCGACGGCGTGGCCCACGATTTCGTGGCGGGCCAGAGCGCCGTGCAGACGTTCACGACCCAAGCAGGCGGCGTCTTCACCGTCAACATGCTGACCTCCGAGTACAGCTACACAGCGCCTTCGGGCAGCTTCGGTCAGCTCAAGGAGCAGATCGGCTTCACGCTGGTGGACCACGATGGCGATGCCGGCAAGTCGGTGCTCAACCTCAACTTGGACCACACCGATGTCCGCGTGGGCACGGCGTCGGCCGATGCGCTGTCGGGCGACGGCAGCGCCCAGTTCATGATGGGCCGCGATGGCAACGACACGCTGACAGGGGGCGCTGGCAACGACGTGCTGCTGGGCAATGCCGGCAACGACGAACTGCACGGCGGCCTGGGCCGGGACGTGCTGGTGGGTGGCGCGGGCAACGACCGCCTGGAAGGCGGTCAGGGCAGCGATGTGTTCGCGTGGCGTTTCAGCGATGCGGGCACGCCATCGGCACCTGCCGAAGACCATGTGCTCGATTTCGGTGCGGCCCTGCCCAGCCGCGGCGGCGATGCGCTCGACCTGCGCGACCTGCTGCAAGGCGAGCACGGCGGCACGGGCCTCTACAACATCGGCCAGTACATCCACATCAACGCCGATGCGGGCAACACCGTCATCCGCATCAGCACCAGTGGCGACTTCAGCACCACCGATGCGAGCGCAGGCACGGAAACCCAGCGCATCGTGCTGGACAACGTGGACCTGGTGGCCCGCCTGGGCGCGGGCCTGAGCGAGCAGCAGCTGATCGCCAAGCTCGTCGAGCAAGGCAAGCTGCTGGTGGACGCCTGATCAGCGGCGCAGCTTCGGCTGCGGCACCGTTTTGAGTTCTCCGGGCAGGCTGGCCACGTAGGTGGCCAGTTGCTTGAGCTCGGTGTGGGTGAACAGCTTGGCCTGGGTGCCCATGATGGCGTTGGCGCGGCCGATCTGCGGGTTGCGCTCGGTCTGGTAGGCCTTCAGCGCCACGTACAGGTAGTCGGCGTGCTGCCCAGCGATCTTGGGGTAGCTGGCATCGATGGGCTTGTTCAGGCCGGCGCCATGGCAGGCCACGCAGTTGCCCTTGGTCAGCAAGGCCTGGACGTCGGCCGAAGGCTCCGGGGGGGCGACCGGCGCAGGCGAGGGCAGGTCCAGATC
>CAIQIL010000220.1 GCA_903871865.1 uncultured Burkholderiales bacterium | reverse complement strand
TGGGCGGCGGTGGCGGCGGCGGTGGCTACGGCCAGCAAGGCGGTGGCGACGATTTCAGCCAAGAAGCCCCGGCACAGGCCAGCCGTCCGGCGGCCCGCCCGGCACCGGCACCGCGGCCTGCACCGGCCCCTGCGCCGAAGTCCGCCACGGGCTTCGACGACATGGACGACGACATCCCCTTCTGACCAAAGCCTCTGAGAAGATGTGACGGGGCGGCTGGGCACGATTGGATCGGTGCCCAGGCCTCAAGTCTCTGCCTTCAGCGCACCGCCTCAGGCACCCACGCCCAGCGGGTGCCCGTCTCAAGTTCCCAGCGCCAGCGCGCGCGCAGCGCCTCCAGTTCGGCCGTGGCCGCAGCCTGTTGCTGGTCCAGCCACTGGCGCTGCAGCAGCAACACCTCGCTGAGCGAGCCCTCTCCCAGCTCATAGCCCTTGCGCACGGCCTGCGCGGCCTGGCGGGTCTGCGCTTGCGCCTGTTCGGCCGCCTGCCAGACCTGTTGGCCCGCACGCCGCTCGGCACGCCACTGGGTCAGGTTGCGCTGCAGCTCGCGCCGCACCTCGCCCTCCTGCGCACGCGCCGCCTGGGCGTCAGCCCACTGGGCCTGCGATTGCAGTGAGCGGGCCGCGCTGCCCAAGGGCCACGACACGTTCACGCCGAGGATGCGCTCCGCGCCGCTGCGCTCGCGCCCCAGCTGCACGCCCACGGTGGGGTCGGGCTGGCGCTCTGCTTCGGCCAGGCGGGCCTGGGCCTCGGCGGCCTCGGCCTCCAGACGGGCCAGGCGCCACTGCGGGTGGGCGTCCAGCCAGGCGGCTTCAACGGCTTCAGACACAGTGACTGGCACGTCTTGCAGCGAGGGCATTGCATCAGGCGGTGCGTCAGTTTGCGGCAAAGACAAGCCTGGATAGCGGCTGCGCCACACACCTTGGGCGGCCTGCCAGCGCTGCTGCGCCTGCAACCACTGCGACTGGGCCTGGGCCCGGCCGGCGTCCAGCAGCACCAGCTCCTGGCGCGCGGCATCCCCCAGGGCATGGCGGCGCGTCGCGGCCTGGTGCTGCTGCTCCCACAGCCTGAGCTGGGCGGCCAGCAGTTGCTCCTGGCGCGATGCCTGCAGCACACCGACCGCATCGTCCAACCAGGTACGCACCAGCTCGCGCCAGGCCATGGCCAGTTGCGCATCGGCACGCGCCTGCTGGCCTTGGCCTGCGGCCGACGCCGCCTCGGCCTTGGCCGGCAGGCGCAAGCCGCGCGACAGACCCAGCGACCACTCGCGCGTGCGCACATCGCCACCCGCGGGGCTGCCAGCGCCCACGTCGGCGCGGGCGTTGCGCTGCGCCCAACTCGCCGAGGGCGTCCAGTCGTTGGGGTTGGCGACCACCGCCGCACCGCGGGCCCGCTCGGCCTGGTGACGCTGCAAGGCCACGCGCCAAGCCGGTGAGCGTTGCAAGGCCTCGGTCACGGTGGCATCGGCGGGCAAGGCGGTGGCCCCGTCGGGACGCGCCTGTTCGGCCAGGGCATCTGCGGCATGGGCTTGTGCAGGCACGAACACCAGCATCAACACGGCCGCCATGGCCGCCACCAAAGCAGCCAGCGCCAAGGTGCGCGTCAGACGCATCCAGCGGTCTGCCGCCTCGCCCAGGGCTTGGTTCAGAGCTTTGTTCACGCTGCATCCTCCTGGCGCACACCGAATCGTTCATAGGCCATGGGCAGCAGCAGCAGCGTCAAAGCCGTCGAGCTGAGCAAACCGCCCGTCACCACGATGGCCAAAGGCTTCTGGATCTCCGAGCCCGGCCCGGTGGCGAACAACAGCGGGATCAAGCCCCCCGCCGTGATGGCCGCCGTCATCAGCACCGGCCGCAGGCGGCGCTGGGCGCCCTCCCACACCGCTTCGCGCGGCGAGAGGCCTTCTTCGATCAGCTGGTTGAAATAGCTCACCATCACCACGCCATTGAGCACCGCGATGCCCAGCAGCGCGATGAAGCCCACCGAGGCCGGCACCGAGAGGTACTCGCCCGTGACGGCCAGCGCCGCGATGCCGCCGATCAGGGCCAGCGGCACATTCGACAGCACCAGCGCGGCCTGGCGCACCGAACCGAAGGTCGAGAACAGCAGGAAGAAGATCAGCAGCAAGGCCACCGGCACGACCAGGCCCAGGCGTTGCGCGGCGCGCTGCTGGTTCTCGAACTGACCGCCCCAGGTGATGCGGTAGCCCTCGGGCAAGGGCACAGCCTGCGTCACCTTGGCGCGGGCCTCTTCGACGAAGCCGACCAGGTCGCGGCCGCGCACATTGGTCTGCACCACCACGTAGCGCTCGGCCTGTTCGCGGTCGATCTTGACGGGGCCATCAGCACGCGTGAGGCGCGCCACGGTGGACAGAGGCAGCGATTGCCCATCGGGCGTGACGATGCGCAGCGCCTCGAAGTCGGCCGGCGACTGGCGCAGCTTCTCGCTGCCACGGATCACCAGCGGCGTGCGCCGGCCTGGCTCCTGGACGAGGCCAATGGGCTGGCCCTCGACCCAGCGGCGCAGGTCGGCCTGGATGTCCTGGGCACGCAGGCCCAGGCGGCCCGCAGCCTGGCGGTCGATCTGCACCTGCAGGTAGGCCACGCCGTCGTTGCGCAGGGTGAGCGTGTCGGTCGCACCGGGGATCTGCGCGATCAGGGCTTCGACCTTCAGCGCCATGGCGTTGAGCTCCTTCAAGCCCGTGCCGTAGATCTTGATAGCGACGTCACCGCGCACGCCGGTCAGCATCTCCGAGACGCGCATGTCGATCGGCTGGGTGAAGCTGGCGTCCACCCCGGGGAAGCTTTGCATGACCTCGCGCAATTGGCCGATCAGCCACTCCTTGTCGGGGTTGCGCCAGGTGTCGTGCGGCTTGAGCACCAGGAAGGTGTCGGTCTGGTTCAGGCCCATCGGGTCCAGGCCCAGTTCGTCAGCCCCACTGCGCGCGACGATGCCTTGCACCTCAGGCACGCGCTTCAAGATCGCTTGCTGCACGCGCAGGTCCACGGCGGCGGTGGCGTCCAGGCCGATGGACGGCAGCTTTTCCAGCTGCAGGATGAGGTCGCCTTCGTCCAGGGTGGGCATGAAAGTCTTGCCGACCTGCGTGAACAGCAGCACCGCGCCCAGCAAGGCCGCGCCCGCACCGCCCATCAGGGCTTTGGGATTGGACAGGGCCCAGCGCAGCATCGGCAGGTAGGCCGCGTGCAATTTGCGCATCAGCCAGGGCTCTTGCGTGTGGCCGGCTTTCAGCAGCCACGAGGCCAGCACCGGCACCAGGCTCAGCGAAAGCAGCAGCGACACACCGAGTGCGAACACGATGGTCAGCGCCACCGGCCCGAACAGCTTGCCCTCCAGCCCTTCCAGGCTGAGCAGGGGCAGGAACACGATGATGATGATGGCGATGCCCGAGGTGACCGGCATCACGACCTCGCGGGCCGCGCGCGCCACCACCTGCAGCATGGGGTGCTTGTCGGCATCGCCTTTGGCGAGGTGGGCCTCGACGTTCTCGACCACCACCACGGCGCCATCGACCAGCATGCCAATCGCAATGGCCAGACCGCCCAGGCTCATGAGGTTGGCCGACAGGCCGAACCAGCGCATCAGCACGAAGGTGCCCAAAGCGGCCAGCGGCAGCATCAGCGCCACGACCAGGGCCGGACGCACCTGCCCCAGGAAGGCCAGCAGCAGCAAGACCACCAGCACCACGGCCTCCAGCAAGGCCTTGCCGACCGTGTGCACAGCGCGGTCCACCAGCTTGCTGCGGTCGTAGAACACGTCGATCACCGTGCCCTTGGGCAAGGTGGGCTGCAGCGTTTCCAGGCGGGCCTTGACACCGGCCACCACCTCGCGGGCATTGGCGCCGCGCAGGCCCAGCACCAGGCCCTCGACGGCCTCGCCCTTGCCGTCTTTCGTGACGGCGCCGTAGCGCGTCAGCTCGCCGAAGCGCACGTCGGCCACATCGGCCACCCGCGTGACGCGGCCGGCTTCGCTGCGCACCACGGTCTGGCGCACATCGTCGAGCGTTTGAAGCGCGCCCTCGGCCCGCACGATCAGGGCCTCCTCGCCTTGCGTGAGGCGGCCGGCACCGTCGTTGCGGTGGCTGGCCACGATGGCCTCTTGCAACTGGTTGAGGCTGACGCCCTGCGCCTGCAGCGCGGCCGGGTCGGGCACGACCTCGAAGGTGCGCACGCGGCCGCCCAGGCTGTTGACATCGGCCACGCCAGGGATGGTGCGCAGCGCAGGCCGGATCACCCAGTCGAGCAGACGGCGGCGCTCTTCCAGCGTCTGCGGGCCCTCAATGGTGAACATGAACATCTCGCCCAGCGGCGTGGTGATCGGCGCGAGGCCGCCCGAGGCGGTGTCGGGCAGGTCTTTCATGACGCCGCCCAGGCGCTCGCTGACCTGCTGGCGAGCCCAGTAGATGTCGGTGCCGTCCTCGAAGTCCAGGGTGATATCGGCCAGCGCGTATTTCGAGGTCGAGCGCAGCATCTTCTGCTTGGGGATGCCCAGCAGCTCCTGCTCGATGGGCACGGTGATGCGGGCTTCGACCTCTTCGGGCGTCAGGCCCGGCGCTTTGATGATGACCTTGACCTGCGTGCCCGACACATCGGGGAAGGCGTCGATGGGCAGCTTGGTCCAGGCGAACACGCCCGCACCGGCCAGCATGATGACCAGGATCAGCGTCAGCAGGCGCTGGCGCAGCGAGAACTCGATGAGTGCGTTCACAAAGGGCTCCCGCGACTCAAGGCTTGAGCAGCGCCTTGAGCGCGGCGGTGCCCCGGGTCACGATGCGCAAGGGCGCCGCACCGGCAGAGGTGTCGGGCAGGCCCTGCACGACCATGTCGCTGCCCTGGCGCCCCAGCGTCTGCACCTTCTGCAGGCGGTAGCGCCCCGGCGCGTCTTCGATGAACACGGCCTGCTCGCCCGACGCCGACAGCGTCACGATGGCCGACTCGGGCAAGAGCGGCAAGGCGCTGCTGGTCTGCAGACGGGCTTGCACCCACTGCCCCGGACGCAGGCTGCCGGACGCCGTCTGGCGCAGGCGAGCGCGCACAGTCACGCTCTGGGTGCGCTCGTCGAGCAAGGGCGCGATGGACACCACCGTGGCCACCAGCTCGCCCGAGCCTGGCGCGGCGCTGCTGCCAGCCAGCAGCACCTGCACGGTCTGGCCCGCCTGCAGCCCCTGAGCCTGCTGCACCGGCACCTGCAAGTCGACCGACAGCTCCTGCAGGGTGGCCAGCTTGAGCTGGGGCGCCGCTTCCTCGACGCGCTGG
>CAIQIL010000219.1 GCA_903871865.1 uncultured Burkholderiales bacterium | reverse complement strand
CTTGCCGGTGAGCACGACAAAGAGGCCGAGCACCGCCAGCACGACGGCGGTCCGCACCAGGGTGGCGAGGTCGGAGTCCACCCCCTGGATGCCGATTTTGGCGAAGATGGCCGTGAGTGCCGCGAACACCGCCGAGAGGGCGGCCCAGGTGAACCAAGGGGAAGGGGTGTTCATGGCCGGGTGGTTTGCGCAGTGCCAAAAGCCACACCTTACCGCGTTCCAGCCACCACCGGAGGGCGACGCGCCACCGCGGATGCGCCAGCGATGGCCCGTGTCGGTGGGCTTGCCGCCCGCCCCACCCGGCCTGCCGCCTTCCGAGCTCGGGCCATCGCCCGTTGACTGCGGCACGTCAGGCGGGAGGGCTTTGCGCGCGACTCGGTCCGCGCGGCGCGCCAGCGGCAAGGGCTTGCGCGCCGCTGAACCTGGGTGGTGTGCCGCACCTGGGGAGCCTGGCGTGCAAGCGAGAACGGCCGGCACACCGCCTGTTTCGGCCGGCATGCCAGGCGGGTGGGCCTTGCGCCCGACCCGAACTGCGCGGCGCGCCGAGCAATTCGGGGCAAGGCCCGCTCAGCGGCGCTTGCGCCAGCGTCGGGCACCTTCCACCTCGCGAAACGCGCCCCGAACAAGCCACTTCGCGCCCCGCTTATCCGGCGCACGGGGCGCACCGCCGAGGGGAACAATCCCCCCAAGCCCTCCCACCACGTCCCGCGTGACGCTCCCCCATGGCCGAAGGTTCAGAAGACAAGCAGCTACCAGCCTCACAGAAGAAGCTGAGCAATGCCCGCAAGGAAGGCCAGGTCGTCCGCTCGAAGGACCTGGGGCATTTCCTCGTCTTGCTGGCGGCCACGGGTGCGCTGCTGGGGCTGACGCCGATGTGGATGTCGCACATGGAGAAGCTGCTGCAGGCCGGCCTGCGCTTCGACGCCCGCACCGTGGCCAACCCCGATTTCATGCTGGAGCGCGTGGGCGTGTGGGCCGGCCAGTGGCTGATGGTGGCCGTGCCTTTCGGCGTCGCCGTGGCCCTGGGCTCGGTCGCTGCCTCGGTGGCGGCCGGCGGCTGGGTCATGTCCTTCCAGGTCATCAGCCCCAAGTTCAGCAAGCTCAACCCGATCGCTGGCATCGCCAACCTGTTTTCCAAGGCGCACCTGGTGGACGCGCTCAAGGCCTCGGCCCTGGGGCTGGTGCTGGGTGCGGCGGGTGTCACCTTCCTCATGAAGGTTTGGCCCAACATGGCCAACCTGCTGGCCATGCCCCTGCCGGCCGCCATCCACACCTTGGGCGTGACGCTGGCCGAGGTCATCGGCTCCATGCTGATGGTGATCGCCCTGTTTGCCATCATCGACTTCCCCCTGCAGAAGTTCCTCTTCGCCGAGAAGATGAAGATGAGCCACCAGGAGATGAAGGAAGAGTTCAAGCAGCAGGAAGGCAACCAGGAGGTCAAGGGCCGCATCAAGCAGAAGATGCGCGAGATGACCAAGAAGCGCATGCTGGCCGCCATCCCCACGGCCGACCTGGTGGTCATGAACCCGAGCCACTACGCCGTGGCGCTGAAGTACGAGGAGGGCAGCATGGGCGCCCCCCGCGTGGTGGCCAAGGGCACCGACCTGCTGGCGCTGAAGATCCG
>CAIQIL010000218.1 GCA_903871865.1 uncultured Burkholderiales bacterium | reverse complement strand
GCTACATGCAGATCACCGACCGTTCCAAGGACGTGATCAAGTCCGGTGGCGAGTGGATCAGCTCCATCGACCTGGAAAACGTGCTGATGGCCCACCCGGCTGTCCACGAGGCCGCCGCCATCGCGGCCCACCACCCGAAGTGGGACGAGCGTCCGCTGATGGTCGTGGTCAAGAAGCCGGGCGCAGAGGTCACGGCGGAAGAGCTGATCGCTTTCTACAAGGGCAAGATCCCTTCGTGGCAGACGCCGGATGACGTCGTGTTCATCGATGAGATCCCGCACACGGCCACGGGCAAGATCTACAAGCTCAAGCTGCGCGAGACCTTCAAGGACCACAAGCTGCCGACGGCTTGATGTCCAGACAGGGCTGACGCGAACCAGGGGTGCCATGTGCACCCCTTTTTCATGCGCGCTTCATGGCGATTTTGTCTGCCGTGTGACCGTGCGTGTGTGCGTGCATAGCGCATGTCATGACCTGACGCAATGGGTCGTTTGGTGAGGCTTCCTGCGGTGTGCATTTCCCCGGGACATCCCTGACGCGCCCCCGCAAGCACGGGGGGTAAATTGTGTGCAGTCGTACTTGATCGACCTTACTCAGGAGAAAGCAATGAAGTTTCCCGTTCGCGCCCTCAGCGTGTTGGTGATGAGTTCTCTGGCCGCTGGCGCAGCGTTGGCCCAAAAGGGCGAGACCGTCAAGGTGGCATGGATCGATCCTTTGTCCGGCCTGATGGCCAGCGTTGGCCAGAACCAGCTCAAGAGCTATCAGTTCGTTGCAGAGAAACTCAACGCCAACAACCCCGCTGGTGTGAAGTTCGAGATCATCTCCATCGACAACAAACTCAGCCCCGCCGAATCGCTCAACGCGCTGAAATCGGCCGCTGACCAAGGCGTGCGCTACATCGTGCAAGGCCTGGGTTCGGGCGCTGCCGGTGCCCTGGTGGACGCCGTCAACAAGCACAACGAGCGCAACCCCGGCAAGGAAATCGTCTTCCTGAACTACGCCGCGGTGGACCCCGACCTGACCAACAGCAAGTGCAGCTTCTGGCACTTCCGTCTGGACGCCGACACCTCCATGAAGATGGAGGCCATGACCACGTTCATGAAGGACCAGAAGGACATCCAGAAGGTTTACCTGATCAACCAGAACTACGCCCACGGCCAGCAGGTGTCGAAGTTCGCCAAGGAAAACCTCAAGCGCAAGCGCCCCGATGTGCAGATCGTCGGCGACGACCTGCACCCCCTGGCCCAGGTGCGTGACTTCGCGCCCTATGTGGCCAAGATCAAGGCTTCGGGCGCCGACACCGTCATCACCGGCAACTGGGGCTCCGACCTGGCGCTGCTGGTGAAGGCCGCCAACGACGCCGGCCTGACCGCGAAGTTCTACACCTACTACGCCAACTTCGGCGGCACGCCCACTGCCCTGGGCAAGGCCGCAGAAGGCCGCATCTACCAGGTGGGCTACGGCCACTACAACCTGGGCGGCGTCAACGCGCAGTTGGTGGGCGAGTTCAAGAAGCGCTTCAACGACGACTTCTACTCCGCCGCGACGTACTCCGCGCTGGTGATGCTGTCCAACGGCATGGCCCAGGCCAAGTCCACCGACCCGGTGAAGGTGGCGCATGTCATGGAAGGCATGAAGTTCAAGAGCTTCAACGGCGAAGTGGAAATGCGCAAGACCGACCACCAGCTGCAGCAGCCGCTGTTCATCGCGCAGTGGGCCAAGGTCGATGCCAAGAACAGTTACGACGTGGAAGGCACGGGCATGACCTTCGTGCCGGTCAAGGCCTTCGATGCCTATGTGGCCAGCACGCCCACTTCGTGCCAGATGAAGCGTCCGTCGTGATGACGGCGGGGCAGGTGGTGGCCTCGGCCTGACCTGCCCTTTGCGCTTTTTTGTCGGATGCCCGCTCTGTCCACACGGCAGGCGGGCGATGGGCCTGATTGCCGCCGTGCGAGGCAGGTCCAGCGACGCGGGTGATCCCTGCGGCCGCCTCACGTCTTGCGGACATGGAAACCTTTTTCGTCTTCTTCTTGAACGGCATCAGCTACGGCTTGCTGCTGTTCATGCTGAGCTCGGGCCTGACCCTGATCTTCAGCATGATGGGTGTGCTCAATTTCGCGCACACCAGCTTCTACATGATGGGTGCCTACTTCGCTTACGCGCTGGCAGGCACCCTCGGCTTCTTCCCTGCGCTCATCATCGCGCCACTGCTGGTCGGCGTGCTGGGTGCGGCCTTCGAGCGCTACTGCCTGCGCAAAGTCCACGTGTATGGCCATGTGCCAGAGCTGCTGATCACCTTCGGCCTGTCTTACGTGGTGCTGGAGGTGGTGCGCCTGGTCTGGGGCCCGGCCAACGTGGACTACCGCGTGCCCGAGTCGCTCAGCGGCCCGCTGTTCACCCTGGCCAACATCAAGGGCCAAGGCCTGAGCTGGCTGGCAGGCGCGGGCGATGCGGCCATTTGCGGTCCGGCCGCCGGCAACAGCTGCACGCAGTTCCCCATCTACCGCGGCTTCATGGCCCTGGTGGCGCTGTTCATGCTGGGTTCGCTGTGGCTGCTGCTGACGCGCACCCGCATCGGCCTGATCATCCAGGCGGCGCTCACGCACCCGGACACCACGCAGGCCCTGGGCCACAACGTGCCCCGCGTCATGATGGGCGTGTTCGGTGGCGGTTGCGCGCTGGCCGGCCTGGCCGGTGTGATCGGGGGCAATGCCTTCGTGACCGAGCCCAACATGGCCGCGTCGGTGGGCGCCATCATCTTCGTGGTGGTGGTGGTCGGTGGCATGGGCTCGCTGGCCGGTGCTTTCCTGGCCTCGCTGCTGATCGGCCTGATCCAGACCTTCGCCGTGGTGATCGACGTGTCCGCCGCCTCCGTGATGCAAAGCCTGGGTTCGCCCGTGAGCTTTGACCACTGGGCCTACCCCCTGTTGAAGATCTCGGTGTCGCAGATGGCGCCGATCCTGCCGTACCTCCTGCTGGTGCTGATCCTGATCTTCAGGCCCAAAGGCCTGCTCGGCACGCGTGAGGAGTGAGCACCATGAGCGCCAATACCTATTCTTTCCGCCCCTACAACGTCGGCCGCTTCGTCCTGTGGTCGTTGTTCGCCCTCGTCCTGCTGGTCGCGCCCAAGCTGTTCACCAGCAGCCTGTCCATGACCATGCTCACGCAGATGGGCATCGCCATCATCGTCTGCCTGTCCTACAACATGCTGCTGGGACAGGGGGGCATGCTCTCCTTTGGCCATGCGGTGTATTCGGGGCTGGGGGCCTTCGCCGCCATCCACACGCTCAACAAGGTGGGGGCGGGTGAGTGGGGCATCCCCGTGGCCCTGATCCCCATCGTCGGTGGCCTGGCCGGCTTGCTGGTGGCCGTGCTGCTGGGCGCGGTCAGCACCAAGAAGTCGGGCAACACCTTCGCCATGATCACGCTGGGCGTGGGCGAGCTGGTGTGGTCGATGTCGCTGATGCTGCCGGAGTTCTTCGGCGGTGAAGGCGGTGTGTCGAGCAACCGCGTGGTGGGCACGCCCTTTCTGGGCATCACCTTCGGCCCGCAGATCCAGGTGTACTACCTGATCGCCGTGTACTGCTTCGTCTGCACGGTGCTGATGTTCGCGTTCACGCAAACGCCGCTGGGCCGCATGCTCAACGCCGTGCGCGACAACCCCGAGCGCGTCGAGTTCATCGGCTACGACACGCAGCGCGTGCGCTACTTCGCCTTCATGATCGCTGGCTTCTTCGCGGGCATCGCGGGTGGTTTGTACGCGGTGAACTTCGAGATCGTCACGGCCGAGGTGGTCGGTGCACAGCGCTCGGGTGCTTACCTGCTGTTCACCTTCCTGGGCGGCTCGCTGTTCTTCTTCGGCCCCATCATCGGCGCGGTGCTGCTGGTGCTGGCCTCGGTGATGTTGTCGGAGTTGAGCAAGGCCTGGTTGCTGTACCTGGGCCTGTTCTTCCTGATGATGGTGATGTACGCCCCAGGCGGCATCGCCAGCTTGCTGATGATGAACATGCGCGTGGCGGCTTACGGCATGCTGCGCCGGCTGTGGACGTCCTACCTGGCCTTGGCCGGCACGGCGTTGACGGTGCTGACCGCCGTGGCCGTGATCGTCGAGATGGTCTACCACGTCAAGCTCAACGAGGCCCTGGGCCCGCAAATGAGCTTCGCCGGTGTGATGCTGGACACCCGCGGCACCGATGCCTGGGTGGGCGCGCTGCTGCTGCTGGTCACCGGGGTGGGCTTGTTCGAGGTGAGCCGACGCCAGTTCGTGCGCCATTGGGGCCAGGTCCAGGAGGACATCGAGGCCGAGATCCAGCGCCGTGAAGGCCTGTGACACCCAGACCCGCGCAAGGAACACACCCATGAGCAAGACACCTTCCAACGGCCTGGCCCTGGAGTTGCGCGATGTGCGCAAGTCCTTCGGCAAGACCGAAATCATCCGTGGCGCGAACCTGGCCGTGAAGGCCGGCGAGCGCGTCGCCCTCATCGGCCCCAACGGTGCCGGCAAGTCCACGCTGTTCAACCTCATCAGCGGCCGCATGGCCCCCAGCAGCGGCGAGATCGTGCTGCATGGCGAGGCCATCCACGGCATGAAGCCCTACGAGATCAACCGCCGCGGTCTGGCCCGCAGCTTCCAGGTGTCCAACCTGTTCCCGCGCCTGTCGGTGTTCGAGAACATCCGCTGCGCCGTGCTGTGGTCGATGGGCGAGCGCTATGCCTTCTGGCGCTTCCTCTCCAACCTCAACGAGGTGAACCGCCGCGCCGAAGAGGTGCTCGACATGATCCGCATGCGCCGCAAGCGCGACACCAACGTCACCAACCTCACCTATGCCGAGCAACGTGCGGTGGAAGTGGGCGTGACCATCGCGGGTGGCAGCAATGTCATCTTGCTGGACGAGCCCACGGCCGGCATGAGCAAGTCGGAAACCGCCAACTTCGTGAAGATGATCCGCGACGTCACCGAGGGCAAGACCCTGCTGACCGTGGAGCACGACATGGGTGTGGTGTTCGGCCTGGCCGACCGCATCGCGGTGCTGGTGTATGGCGAGGTGATCGCCTTCGACACGCCCGAGAACGTGCGCAACAACGACCGCGTCAAGGAAGCCTACCTGGGCTCGGTGCTGGCCGAGAACCAACGCGCCGAGGCGCAAGCCGCCGAAGCCGCCGGAGCCTGACACCATGCTGAAGATCGAAAACCTGCACGCCTTCTACGGCAAGAGCCACATCCTGCACGGGGTGGACATGGAAGTGAACCCCGGCGAAATCGTCAGCCTGCTGGGCCGCAACGGCTCGGGCCGCTCCACCACGATCAAGACCATCATGGGCCTGGTCGATGGCCATGGCTCGGTCAAGTGGAACGACAAGGAATTGCTGGGCGACAAGCCCTACGACATCGCCCGCCGGGGCATTGGCTACGTGCCCGAAAGCCGCGACGTCTTCCCCAAGCTGACCGTGGAGCAGAACCTGCTGCTCGGCCAGAAGGGCGGTGCCAAGAACAGCCGCTGGTCGCTGGACGACATGTACCAGATGTTCCCGCGGCTCAAGGAGCGCCAGCACACCGAGGCTGGCGTGATGTCGGGCGGTGAGCAGCAGATGCTGACGCTGTGCCGCACCCTGATGGGCGACCCCGACCTGATCATGATCGACGAGCCGACCGAAGGCCTGGCGCCGAAGATCGTGGAGCTGGTGGGTGAGTACCTCAAGGAGCTCAAGCGGCGCGGCCTGGGCGTGCTGCTGGTGGAGCAGAAGCTCACCATCGCGCTCGACATTTCGCAGCGCTGCTACGTGATGGGCCACGGCGAAGTGGTCTTCCAGGGCACGCCCGACGAACTCCGCGCCGACAAGTACGTGCGCAAGGAGTGGCTGGAGGTCTGAGGCCTCCAGCGCCAGCCAAAGCAGGCTCAGGCGGCGCGCAGCAACTGCTCGTCGAGCAGCGCGGCCAGGCAGGCTTCGGGGTGGCTGGTCACGAGGGCGTGGCTGGCACCTTCGATGTCGGTGCGCTGGCTGTCGGGCAACACCCGGTGCAGGTGGTCCACGATGGCGCGGGCCACCGCGTTCGACCGTGTGCCGCACACCAGGTGCGTGGGGATGTTCAGCGCAGCGAGGTCGGCGCGGCTGTGCCGTGGCACGGTGCAGATGTCCCAATGGCGCAGGTTGTTGGCCACCATCGTGCCCATGGCGTCCTGGATGTGCGCGGGCAGCGCCGCGAAGTGGTCGCCACCGCCCCAGAAGTCGATGACCTGACCGCACACATGGGGCTGCCCTGCTGCAGCGTCACGCCGGTAGCGGCCCAGGAAGGCGGCCAGCTCGGCTTGCATGGCCTCGTCCTCGACCACGTCGAGCACCCAGGTGGCCACAGGCTCGAACAGCGTCAGGCGTGACACGGGCACAGAGCCTTTCAACGCCTGCGCCAGCGCCACCACGCCGCCATACGAATGCCCCACGAGGTGGATGGGGCGGTCGGTGAACTGACGCACCGCGGCCTCGATCACGGCGAGTTCGGTCTCGATGCTGGGCGAGGCGAAGTCCGTGGGGTCGGGCATGCCGCCATGGCCCGGCAGCTTGATGGCGATGCAGTGGTGCGTCTGCGAGAGGCGCTCCACCATCTTCTTCCAGGTGGAGGTGGTGGCGTAAGAACCATGCACCAGGACGATGGGCTCGCCCGAGCCCTGCTGCACCACATGCTGACCGATGTCCATGGCTGACTGCTCCAGATGTTCCAACAACGAGGGCGAAGGTTAACCGCTCAGACGATGTGCAGGCGCACGCCGGGCAGGCCCTCGAAGCCGATGTCGACCACATCGCCTCGGCGCACCTTGAGCACCAGCCAGGCGCCGGTGGTGACGAGGTCGCCCGCGTTCAGGCCACCGCTGTGCGCCATGGTCTGTGCCGTGGCATGCCGCGCCAGCCAGGGCAGGGTGCCCAAGGGGTGCAGGCCGGCCAGGATGGCGGGGTGGCTGCCGCGGGCTTCGTGCACCGCCACAGCCCCATCGGCCCCTTGCACGCGGATGTGGCAGGCCTGGGCTTGCCAGTCTGCTTCGGTGAAGGCCGTGAACGGCGCAGCGGCCTGTTCCTCGCCGATGAGCAAGCCCGCGTGCACGCCCTGGTCGGCCAGCTTCCAGTTCGCTGGGGCCGACAGGCCATTGGCGAGGCGCGTGCCGATGAGTTCGACCGACACGCACACCGTGCCCAGACAGGCCAGCGCGTCCGTGGCGTTTGGCGCGACCGGTGCCGAGGCCAGGCGGAAGGCCAGCTCGGCCTCGATCAGCACCTCGTCCTGCCCCGTGGGCAGCACCCAGGTGGCAGGTGATGCGGTGGGCGATGACCGCACCTCGGGCAAGGGCGCGGCGTTGATGTCCGCCGTGCCGCCCACCTTCCAGGCCTGCGGGCCATCGGGGAACCAGCCCAGCGCCGCCGCCACGGCAGCCTGGATGGCATAGGCGTCGGCCGTGCTGAGCTCGGGCCAACCGCCGGTGGGCTGCCAGGCGATGCCGGTGCGGTGCGCCGTGGCCAAGGCCTGGGCGATGGCGGTGATGCGGGTGGAGCTTGGCACCCCTTGCGCCAAGCTCCGCGTGACCTCAGCCGCTGACACCGCCCGGCATGCGCTCGCGTTCTGCCCGCTCCACAGCGGCGTGAAGTCGCCGCGGCCCGCACGTTCGGCTGCGGCGCGCAGTGGCGCGATGGCGGAGGTGGCCAGCGGGAAAGCCGGGGCCTGGTTGTCGAGCGCGCCGAGTTCGCGCATGGCCCGGTTGACGATGCCGCGTGCCGCGCCACCCGTGAACAGCGTGGTCAGGGCGGTGTGGCGGGCAGCATCGCTTTGCAGCGCGGCGCGGTGGACGGGGCTGGTCGTGGCCTCGGGGCACAGCAGATAGGCCGTGCCCGCTTGCACGCCCGCTGCGCCCAGCGCGAAGGCCGCGGCCACGCTCGTGGCATCGACGATGCCGCCGGCCGCGATCACCGGCACCGACACGGCCTGCACGATCTGCGGCAGCAAGGCGAAGGTGCCCATCTGCGTGCCCACGTCACGGGTGAGGAAGAAGCCGCGGTGCCCGCCGGCCTCCAGGCCTTGCGCGATGATGGCGTCCACCCCCTGGGCCTGCAGCCACAGCGCCTCTTCGACGGTGGTGGCGCTGGACAGCACCTTGGCCCCCCAGGCCCGCACACGCGCCAGCAACTGGGGCGAGGGCAGGCCGAAGTGGAAGCTCACCACGGGTGGCCGAAACGGTTCCACCAAGTCGGCCATCTCGTCGCTGAAGGGGCTGCGGCCCGGGCCGGTGGCGATGCCGGCGGGTTCGATGCCTTGCTCGGCGTAGAAAGGTGCCAGCGAGGCGCGCCATGCCGCCTCGCGCGCCGCGTCCGGCAGCGGCGGCACATGGGCGAAGAAATTGACGTTCCACGGCCGGCCCTGGCTTTGTGCGGCCATGAGCGTCAGCTCGGCGCGCAGGGCGTCGGGGCTCAGGGCCGCGGCGGGCAGTGAGCCCAGCCCACCGGCCTGGCACACGGCCAGTGCCAAAGCACTGCCTTGCACGCCCGCCATGGGGGCCTGGACGATGGGCAGGGCGGTGCCCAGCAGGTGGGTGAGGGAGGTGCTCATGTCTGTGAACCTCAAGCGCCATGCTGGCGCAGGACATGCTGCGCGAAGTTGTCCAGGATGGCCTGCCAGCCCGCGCGTTGCTGTTCTTCCGAGTGGGTGTCTTCCGCATCGAAGGTCTCGCGCACCGTGACGCCTTGCGGGCCGCTCAGGAAAGCCACCCGCAGGCTGCGGCCACCGAAATCGGCCACCAGCAGCTCGTGCGGCACGACCTGGGTGTAGGTGCCCGCGAAATCGAAGCCCATGCTGCCGTCCTTGGCCTCCATGCGCGACGAGAACGCCCCGCCCACGCGCAGGTCCACCGAGGCCCGCGTGGTGTGCCAGTCGGGCGAAGCGGCGTTCCACTGCACGATGTCAGCGGGCGTGGTCCAGGCCTGCCAGACGGCCTCGATGGGCGCGGCGATGGTGGTTTCGACGGTGATGTGCATGGCGGGGGCTCCGGTGTGGACGCTGTGGAGTGAGGGGGCCGTGTCAACGCTCATGCCACGTTGGGCAGCAGCAGGAGCAGGTCGGTGGCGCCGATGTCGATGCCCATCTGCGAGAACAGCGTGCTGGCCTGTCCACGGTGGTGGGTCTGGTGGTTGAAGATGTGCTGCAGCACCTCGCCCAGCAGCTTGCGGCTGCGCACGCCTTTGGTCGAAGCGTAGTCGAAGGGCTCGGCCAGTTGCGCCGGCTGCAGGGCTGCGCAGAACTGGGTGAGGGTGTCGTCGAGCAGGGCGCGCAGGTCGGTCAGCTCGGCCAGGGTGGTGCAGGGCAACTGGTCCAGCGCGGTCGGCTGGGGCAGCGACGCCACGATCTGCAGGGTGGCAAAGCCGGGCGGGTGCTGGGCCAGGCGTTGCAGCCAGAGGGTGTCGGCCACGACGAGGTGGCTGAGCGTGCCAAACAGCGAGCCGAAGAAGGCGCCACGGTGCTGCATCAAGGCCTCGTCGGGCAGGGCCGCGGCTGCGTTGTAGAGCTTGCGGTTCATCCACTGGTTGTAGGCGGCCAGGTGGGCGAAGGCGGGTGTGAACGACATGGGTGCCTCAGGGCGGATGCGATGTGGCGAAGGGTGCCACAAACACGCTGGCGAGGGCCGCTTGCATGTCCTGGTCCAGCGACTTGACGCCCTTGACGTAGAACGGCCCACCCTTTTGCCAGTGGACCTGGGCGAGGAACTGTGCCTGGGCCGGAAGCACCTGGTGCTGGGCACCGACCACGCGCACATCCACCACCACTTCGGTGCCGCCTTCGACCAGCGTGGGCAGCCCGATGCGCAGCTTGGGCCCCAACTCCCTGACCACGATCAGGACGACCTTGTCGGCATGCGGTGCGAGTGCTTTGGCCATGTCCAGCAGCGCCGCATCCGACAGCCGCGCGTTTTGCGCCGGGATGGTGATGCGCTGGATGGCCACGTCCGTCAGGCAGCGCTGGGTGGCAAAGAACTGCTGGATGCCTTGGAGCGCCGCCGCCTCCCGCAGCGGGGGCTCTTTCTGGTCAGGGCGCCACGATGGCCCCCACAGCACCGCCACGGCCATGGAGGCAGGTGCAGGTGCAGAGGCGCTGCCGCACAGCGGGGCTTGCAGCGCTTGGCCTGTGACGTCGGTGGTCGTCGATGCACAGCCCGACAGGGCGCCAAGGACGGCGACAAGGATCATGCCGAGGCGGACGCCTTCGCAGAGGCAGCTGCCGTGGTGTTGTGAAGCAGAGGCATCGGGCATGGCGTCTTCCTTCATGCCATGGAGTGCAGACCGATCATGTTGCCCTCGGTGTCGAGCACCAGGGCGATGTG
>CAIQIL010000217.1 GCA_903871865.1 uncultured Burkholderiales bacterium | reverse complement strand
TAACCCACCAGCACGAGCAAGCTGGTGACCATGTCAAAGCGCGAGCCCGCCCGCACCGCTTTCGCGATGCCCAGAGGCACCGAGACCAGGTAGCTCAGGAAGAAGGTCCACAGCCCCAGGCTGATGGAGACGGGCAGCTTCTCCTGGATCAGCGCCCACACCGACTTGTGGTGCACGAAACTCTCGCCCAGGTCGAAGCGGGCGTAGGACTTCAGCATGGCCAGGAAGCGCTCAGGCGCGGGCTTGTCAAAGCCGTAGAGCTTTTTGAGCTCCTCGACCTGCGCCGGGTCCACGCCCTGGCGGCCGCGGTAGCTGGCGTCCGGGCCGGCCCGCTCGCCACCGCTGGTGCGGTTGCTGAGCTGCGACATCACCTGCTCCACCGGCCCGCCCGGCACGAACTGGATGACCGCGAAGGTCAGCAGCAGCACGCCCAGCAGGGTCGGCACCATCAGCAACACGCGCTTGAAGATGTACACCCACATGTCAGCGACTCCACCAGCAACTCAGGGCCCATTGCTCGGGCCGGTAGAAACTCGGCGTCTCGGGCAGCACGAAGCGGCCACCCCGGTAAGCGACGCGGAAGGTGCCCGAGTACCAATGCGGCACGGCGTAGTAGCTGTGTCGCAGCACGCGGTCCAGCGCCCGCACGGCCGTGACCAACTCGGGCCGCGTCTTGGCCGCCGACACCTTCTCGATGAGCGCGTCCACCGCCGGGTCACTCACCCCATTGAGGTTGTCGGCACCCTCCACCTTGGCCAGCGAGGAATGGTAGAACTGGCGCAACTCGGAGCCCGGCACCAGGCGCCCGGGCAAGGCCAGGCTCATCATCTCGAACTCGTAGCGCTTGACGCGCTTTTCGTACACGGCGTAATCGACCACGCGGTAGTTGGCCTCGATGCCCAGCTTTTCCAGGTTGCGCAGCAACGGCGTCACCACGCGGCCCATGCTGGGGGAGTTGTCCAGGAACTCGATGGTCAGGCGCTCGCCCTGGGCGTTGCGCAGCTGGCCATCTTTCAAGGTCCAGCCAGCCTGGGCCAGCAGGTCACGGGCCAGGCGCAGGTTGTCGCGCAGCGAGCCGGGCGGCGTGGTCGTGGGCGGCACGGGCACCGGCTGGACCAGCACCTCGGGACGCAGCTTGTCGCGCAACGGCGTCAGCAGGGCCAGCTCGGCCGCATCGGGCAGGCCCTTGGCCTCGTACTCCGAGTTGGTGAAGTAGCTGCCCACGCGCTTGTAGATGCCGTAGAAGAGCTGGCGGTTCATCCACTCGAAGTCCAGGGCCAGGCCGATGGCGCGGCGCACGCGGGCATCCTTGAACTTGTCCAGGCGGGTGTTGAAGATGAAGCCCTGGAAATTGGCCGAGTTGCGGTGCGGCAGCGTGGCCTTGATGAGCTCGCCCGAATCGAACTTGCGACCGCGGTACTGACGCACCCAGTCCTTGGAGATGTAGGACTCGATGAAATCGAACTCGCCGGCCTTGAAGCCCTCGAAGGCGGTGACGTTGTCCAGGTACATCCGGTAGGTGATGCGGTCGAAGTTGAACTGACCACGGCGCACATTGAGGTCGGCGCCCCAGTAGGCCTTGTCGCGCTCATAAGTGATGTCGCGCCCGGGCGTGACCTTGCCGATGCGGTAGGGGCCGGAGGCGATCGGGTGTTCGGTGACGATCTGGTCGAAGGGCTTGGCCTTGCCGTCCACCACGCCCCATTTGCGGCTGAACACGGGCAGCTTGCCCACCTGCAGCGGCAGTTCGGCGTCCGGCTGGCGGAAGTCGAAGCGGATGCTGCGCTCGCCCAGCACCGTGACCTTGCTGACGGCCGAGAAGAAGGCCGGGTACTGCGGCGCGGCCTGCTTGCTCGTCAGCACCTCGAAGGAGTGTTTGACGTCGGCGGCCAGCACGGGGTCGCCGTTGTGGAAACGTGCCTTGGGGTGGAGGCGGAAGGTCACCGACATCCCGTCGGGCGCCACGCTCACGTCTTCGGCCAGCAGGCCGTAGGCCGTGGCGGGCTCGTCGAAGTTGCCCTCCAGCAGGGTCTCGAAGACCAGCGTCTCCAGCCCGGGCGGCGCCGTGCCCTTGAGCGTGAAGGGGTTGTACTTGTCGAAGCTGCTGGCCTGCGTGGGCGCCACCAGCGAGAAGTTGCCACCCTTGGGCGCCTTCGGGTTGACGTAGTCGAAGTGGTCAAAGCCCGCCGGGTACTTGATGTCGCCGAACTGGGCATAGGCATGGGCGGCCCAGGCTGGGCTTGCGCACATGGCTGCCGCAGCGGCCGTTGTCACGGCGGCCAGCGCCCTGACCCAGCCAGCCCATCTCCTCCAGCTCACCCCGAGGCGCATGCCCAATCCTTGCTCCGTGATCCCACGTGTTGTTGCAACCGCGTGCCGCAGGTTACCAGAGCATGAACGCATCACGCGCTTGCACCGACAGCGTCACCTTGCGTCCCACCGGCAGGCACACCTTGGTCGGCACATGGCCGAAAGGCAGGCCCGTGAGGATGGGCGTGGTGGTGAGGCTGCGCAGGTGCGCGATCGCCGTCTTCAGGGTGTAGCCGCGGTCCAGCGGCGACTTGCGGTACTCGGTGAAGGCGCCCAGCACGATGGCTTTCTGTTGCGACAGGATGCCCGCCTGGTGCAGCTGCAGCAAGGCGCGCTCGACGCGGTAGGGGTGCTCGTTGACATCTTCCAGGAACAGGATGCCGTTGCGCACCTTGGGGAAATGCGGCGTGCCCAGCAACGCCTGCAACACGGCCAGGTTGCCGCCCCACAGCCGGCCGGACACCTCGACGCCATCGAAGCCCTGCTCGGTGCGGAAGCCCACGGCCTCCAGCTTGCCCGTCACGGCCTCCACGAAGCACGCCTGGGTGACGTCGTCACCGCCCTCGGGGGAGTCGGCACGGCCAAAGTCGTCGCAGGCCATCGGGCCGGCCCAGAAGCCGGCGCTCACGCCCTCGCCTGGCTGCGCAGAGCCCGCCGCGCCATGGGCCAGCGCGGCCAATTGCAGCGCGGTGACGTCGCTGTAGCCCACCCAGGCGGTGCCGCGCTCCACACTGCGGGCCAGCAGAGGCCAGTCGAGCCGGTCGAGCAGGCGGGTCAGGCCGTAGCCGCCGCGGGTCGCCAGGGCCACATCGGGCGCGGCCTCGGCCACGCGGTGAAGCGCGTTCAAGCGGGTGGCGTCGTCCCCGGCAAAGCGCTGGTGGCGGGTCAGTGCGGAGGCATCGACCTCGGGTGCAAAGCCCAAGGCCTTCAGGCGCTTGGCGGCCTTGCGAACGGGTGCGGCCACGGGCACGATGCCCGCAGGACTGTGGATGATGAGGGATGGAGCGGCTTCGGTCATGGCGACATTGTCACCGACGCCAGCCGCGCCCTGGACCTGGCGCAGCGCAGACACCGAGCGCTGCGCTCAGCGGCATCAGCGTGGCAGGGTCAACGTGGCAGGCTCAGCGCGGCAGGAAATGCAGGCGCAGGCGCGCGCGCCACAGCGCCACACATTCGCTCAAGCCAGTGAGCAAGGCCAAACTGAGCGCGGCGAGCCTGAAAGCCGCATGACCGGCGCGAATCCGTTGCATCTGTGGGTCTTGGAAAGGGTGTGAAGTTGTCACACTAAGTGGATGTCATGACATTTCCGTGACGAATGACCTGAGCCCGCTGTCGTGCCTCTGACATGCTGTCCGGCTACCTTGCCAGCAGCCTGGCGGCCTGCAGCCCCTTCCAACCCGCACCGTGGATGTCACCTTGACCGAACGCTCCTCCCTGCCAGAACTGGACGAGTTGCACCGGCTGATCGAGATGGGCGGGGAGCACCTGCGCGTGCGCACCCTGGGCAAGGTCGATGCCAGCGGCCGCAGCTTCGACCTGCTCTCCATCGCCATGGGCAACCCCTCGCCCGACGCCCCGGCCATCGGCTACTTCGGCGGCGTGCACGGGCTGGAGCGCATCGGCGCGGAAGTCGTCATCGCCTACCTGGGCAACCTCGTGCAGCGCCTGAAGTGGGACAGCGTCCTGCACCACCAGCTCGCCAGCGTGCGCATGGTCTTCATGCCCATGGTCAACCCCGGCGGCATGTGGCTGAACACGCGCGCCAACCCCCAAGGCATCGACCTGATGCGCAACGCGCCGCTGTGCTCGCAGGAGTCGGTGCCCTTCCTGCTGGGCGGCCAGCGCCTGAGCCCCGCCCTGCCCTGGTACCGCGGCGCCGAGGGCCAACCCATGCAGGACGAGGCCCAGGCCCTGTGCGACGTCGTCATGGACGAGCTCTGCAGCCGCAGCTTCAGCATGGCGCTGGACTGCCACTCCGGCTTCGGCGTGCAAGACCGCCTCTGGTTCCCCTTTGCGCACACCGCGCAACCCCTGCACCACCTGGCCGAAATCCACGCCCTGCACCGCGTCTTCG
>CAIQIL010000216.1 GCA_903871865.1 uncultured Burkholderiales bacterium | reverse complement strand
GGTGCCAGCGCACCAATCACGAACTGCGCCGGGTCTTCGCTCCACAGCACAATGTCCACCCGCTCACCGGCGAGTTCATTGGTCACGCCGTTGACGCGGGTGCCGCGCACACCGACGCAGGTACCGATGGGGTCCACGCGTTTGTCATGCGACAGCACTGCAATCTTGGCGCGCGAACCGGGGTCACGGGCGCAGGATTTGATCTCGAGCAGGCCTTGCTCGATTTCAGGCACTTCCTGGCGGAACAGCTCGACCATGAAGTCGGGCGACGAGCGCGACAGCATGATCTGGGGGCCACGCTGGGTGGGGTCCACGCCGAGGATGAAGGCGCGCACGCGGTCACCGGAGCGCAGGTTTTCCTTGGGGATCATCTCGCCGCGCTTGAGGCGGCCTTCGACACGGCCTGACTCGACGATGATGTCGCCCTTGTCCAGGCGCTTGACGGTGCCCACGAAAATCCGCTCGCCGCGCGAGAGGAAATCGTTGAGCAGCTGTTCGCGCTCGGCGTCACGGATCTTTTGCAGGATGACCTGCTTGGCAGCTTGCGCACCGATGCGGCCGATGGGCACGGACTCGATGGACTCTTCGATGTAGTCGCCCACCTCGATGTCGGCGATGCGGTCGATGGCGTCAGACAGGATTTCTTCGGCTTCCGGGTTCTGCAGACCGGCCTCGTCGGGCACGACCAGCCAGCGGCGGAACGTCTCGTACACGCCGCTTTCGCGGTCGATGGCGACGCGGATGTCCACCTCACCCTGGTAGAGCTTCTTGGTGGCAGAGGCCAGGGCGGATTCGACCGCGCCAAACACCACGTCACGGTCCACGCTCTTCTCACGGGAGATGGCGTCCACCAACATCAACAGTTCACGATTCATTTGTTCTGACCTCCGAGTTCTTGCGCCTCATCGACGGCAACGTCTGCCGGGGTTGCCGCCCGGCGCACACGACCCTTGAAACTCACTTCCGGCACCAGACGGGCCTCGCGGATTTCATCGAGCGTGAAACCTAAAACTTCATACACATCCTGCGGTGCAGCAATGCCCGCGGCTTGATCTTTGGCCAGCTTCTTGGCGGCCGTCTTCGACAGCGGCTTGTCGGCATCGGCCGGCTTGAGCACCAGGCCCCAGGCCTGACCCGAAGCGATGGCGGCTTCGTCGCCGTCCTGCGAGGTGCACAGCACGCCGCTGTATTTCTTGCGCCCCTTGAACGGGGCCTTCAACGAGATCTCGACCTGCTCACCCAGGAAACGCTCGAAATGCGCCGGCGTTTTCAGGGGACGGTCCACGCCGGGAGAGGAGACCTCCAGGCGGCTGTAATCGGCATCGACCGTTTCCAAGGCGTACTGCAACTGGCGGTTGACCTTTTCGCAGTCGTCCACGGTCACCAGCTCACCCGGCAGGTCGTAGGCTTGCTCGGGCAGGCGGTCGATGTAGACGCGCAGCAGCCCGTGCGAACTGCGCTCGCAGTCCACAAGCTCGTAACCCAAACCGGTCACGGTGGTTTCAACGACATTCAGCCAGGTCATCCGATCCAGGGGCTTCCAACAAAAAAGGCCAGCAACATGCCAGCAAAAAGCGGTCAAGCAAAAAAAAAGGGCTGGAGTGATCCGCCCATTCTGAAGTCCGCCGACCCAACGCCACACCCGGAGACGCCGATCGAAGACCTGCACCGCCCGGTGCCACACCAGGTGACCAACACGAGACGAACCGCCCCCGACACACCCACACCGGATGTTTCCGAAGAAACAGGGCCAATGTAAGGCGCTACCAAAAGCAGCCAATCTCGGATTTTACCCCGATGAAGGCGCCGCAGCAAGGCTTGTGCCCGAAATTCTGTTGAAGGCCGTGTCCGTGCCAGAATCCTGCCCTGGTAATGACCTCATTTGGAGACCCCATGGGATTTCTCGCCGGCAAACGCCTGTTGATCACGGGCCTGCTGTCCAACCGTTCCATCGCCTACGGCATCGCCAAAGCATGCCAGCGCGAAGGTGCCGAACTCGCCTTCAGCTATGTGGGCGAGCGTTTCAAGGACCGAATCACCGAGTTCGCCAAGGAGTTCAACTCCGAGCTGATCTTCGATTGTGACGTGGGCAGCGACGAGCAGATCGCCGCCATGTTCGCCGACCTGGCCAAAACCTGGCCCACCTTCGACGGCTTCGTGCATTCCATCGGCTTCGCACCGCGCGAGGCCATCGCGGGTGACTTCCTGGAGGGCCTGTCGCGCGAAGGCTTCCGCATCGCCCACGACATCTCGGCCTACAGCTTCCCGGCCATGGCCAAGGCCGCCCTGCCCTACCTGAACCCGCAAGCCGCCCTGCTGACGCTGTCCTACCTGGGCGCCGAGCGCATCGTGCCGGCGTACAACACCATGGGCCTGGCCAAGGCTTCGCTGGAAGCCAGCGTGCGTTACACCGCCGCCAGCCTGGGCCCCAAGGGCATCCGCGTCAACGGCATCTCGGCCGGCCCCATCAAGACGCTGGCCGCATCCGGCATCAAGGGCTTCGGCAAGATCCTGAGCGTGGTCGAACAAAACGCCCCGCTGCGCCGCAATGTCACCGTCGAGGACGTCGGCAATGTGGCCGCCTTCATGCTGTCGGACCTCGCCGCGGGCGTGACCGCCGAGATCACCTACGTGGACGGCGGCTTCAGCCACGTCATGGGTGGCCTGGGCGACCTCGCCGAATGAGCGCTTGCTGCAGCAGCACACACCAGGGGCCTTCGGGCCCCTTTTTCATGGCTGATCGTGGCCGCGGTCGTGGCTGACGGTGTGCCGCTGCCGCCAGGCCGCCGGCGTCATGCCCGTGTGCTTCTTGAACAAGCGCCCGAAGGCCACGCGGTCGTGGTAGCCCACGGCCTCGGCCACCTCGGCCACCGACAGCCGGGCGGTTTCGAGCAGGCCCTGGGCACGCGCCAACCGCAGCGCTTGCTGGTACTGGAGGGGCGTGGTGTCCGTGGCGGCCAGAAAGCGCCGCTGCAAGGTGCGCACGCTGACGTGGATGGCTTCGGCCAGCGCCTGCAAGGACAAGGGCGCGGCGACGTCGGCTTCGATGCGGTCCTGCAGGCGGCGGACATCGGCATCGGTGTGGCGGCGCCAGCCCGGTGGCGGCATGTAGAGCGATTGCGGCCCGCGGTCGAGTTCGGTGACCAGCATGCGGGCCAGGGCCCGCGCGGTGTCGCGGTCGGCCAAGGTCTGCACCGCGCGCAAGCAGGCATCGACACCGGCCAGCGAGCCGCCGGAACACAAGATCCCATCGGCCTGGGTGAGGTTGCTGTCAGGCTGGACCTGCACGCCAGGGTGGCGGGCCTGAAGCTCATCGGCCAGCATCCAGTGGGTGGTGGCCACCTGGCCGTCCAGGCGACCCGTCGCGGCCAGCAGGTACACGCCCGAGCACAGCGTGGCCACGCGCACACCCGCGGGCAAGGCGCCCAGGGCCGCGATCACCTTCGGGTGGGAGGCCGCAGCTTCGGGCCCCTGCGTCCACAGCGAGGGGATGACGACCAGCTCGGCCTCCTGCAGGCGCTCCGGCCCACCTTCGACCGCCAGCAGGCCATCCGGGTGCGGCACGCCGAGGCCGTCCTCGCTGACGCGGATCAGCTCGAAGCGGTGGGCACCCGGCAGCTGGTTGCCCATGCGGAAGACGTCCAGCACCAGGCCGACGCTGCCCAGGCTGTGCTGCGGGCACACCACCACGGCCACGCGGTGGACCTGGCGGGGCGGCCTGGCATTGGCCGCCGGGCGCGCGGGGATGGGTGACAGCAACTTGTCCATATCAGCCTCAAAGATGTCTTTGACGACAATAGCATGCGCTGAACCCGCCACGCAGAATCGTTCACATCCCCATCCTTGCCCTGGAGTTCGATGTGAACACCCTGATCCTGC
>CAIQIL010000215.1 GCA_903871865.1 uncultured Burkholderiales bacterium | reverse complement strand
TGTACAGCGGCGGCGCCTACGTGCCGCTGGACCCGGCTTACCCGCTGGAGCGCCTCACGCACATGTGCGAAGACGCCGCCATGCAGATCGTGGTCACCGAACTGGCAGAGTGGGACAAAACCCGCACGGCCTTCCCCGCAGGCATCCAGACGGTCTTCATGAGCGGCTGCACGGCGCCCAGCCCGACCTTCCAGCAAGCGCTGGTGGGCACCCCCACAGACCCGGCCTACGTCATCTTCACCTCGGGATCGACCGGCCGGCCCAAAGGCGCCATGAACGCGCACGCCGGCATCGTCAACCGATTGCAGTGGATGCAGCAGCAGTACCAGCTGGGCACCACCGACAAGGTCCTGCAGAAAACGCCCTACAGCTTCGACGTGTCGGTGTGGGAATTTTTCTGGCCGCTGATGACCGGTGCCACCGTGGTCGAGGCCAAGCCTGAGGGCCACCGCGACGCCAACTACCTCAAGCAGCTGATTGCCAGCGAAGGCATCACCTTCCTGCACTTCGTGCCCTCGATGCTGCGGCTCTTCCTGGAGGAGCCCGGGCTGGGTGAACTGCGCGCCGTCCGCCAGGTGGTCTGCTCGGGCGAGGCGCTGCCCCTGGATGCGGTCGAGCGCTTCTTCGAGCTGCTGCCCCACGCGAAGCTGGACAACCTCTACGGCCCCACCGAGGCCGCCGTGGACGTGACCTGGTGGCCTTGCCGGCCGCACGACCCGCTCGGCATCGTGCCCATCGGCCACCCGATCGCGAACACGCGCATGTACGTGCTCGACGAACAACTGCGCCTGCTGCCGCCCGGCGCCGAGGGCGAGCTCTACATCGGTGGCGTGCAGGTGGGCATGGGCTACGTGGCCCGCCCGGACCTGACGGCCGAACGCTTCCTGCCCGATCCTTTCCACGCTGGCGGTCGCATGTACAAGACGGGCGACGTGGGTCGCTGGCTGCCCAACGGGGCCATCGAGTACATGGGCCGCGCCGACCTGCAGATCAAGCTGCGAGGCAACCGCATCGAGCTCGGTGAAATCGAGGCCAAGCTGATGACCCTGCCCGGCGTGCTGCGCTGCGTCGTCGCCGCCAAAGACTTCGGCGCGGGAGACACCCGCCTCGTCGCCTATGTGGTGGCCAAGGACAAGGCCCCCAGCCATGCCGAGGTCAAGCAGCACCTGTCGACCCACCTGCCGGAGTACATGCTGCCGCAGCACGTCCTGGCCCTGGCCGACATCCCGCTGTTGCCCAACGGCAAGATCGACCGCAAGGCGCTGCCCTTGCCTGCCAGCGACACCCGCGCGCCGACCGCGGGCGGCACCGCCCCCACCACCCACACCGAGCAAGGCGTGGCCCGCGCCATGCAGGCCGTGCTCAAGTCCGGCCCGCTGAGCCTGGAAGACGACTTCTTCGCGCTGGGCGGCCACTCCCTGCTGGCCGCACGGCTGATCGCGCAACTCAACCGGGAGTTCGGCGTGCAACTGCAGCTGCGCGCGCTGTTCGAATCCCCGACCGTGGCCAAGCTGGCCGCTGCCGTCCTCGCGCAGCAAGGCGAAGGCGCCACGCCACCGCGCCCGCCCCTGGTGCGACGCGCCGACCGCAGCACCTCGCCCATGACCGTGATGCAGCAGCGCGTGGCCTTCATGGAGGCCTTGCAACCCGGGCGGCTGGTGTACCACGCCCCGTCCGGACACCGCTTCCGCGGCCCGATGGACCTGGCCGCGTTCAACCGGGCCTACCGCGAGATGGCGCGCAGGCAGGAGGCCT
>CAIQIL010000214.1 GCA_903871865.1 uncultured Burkholderiales bacterium | reverse complement strand
TGGACCGTGACCCACCCCAAAGACCTGCCCCTGGCGTCGCTGCAGTTTTACGCCACGGCCCCCTACCCGTGCAGCTACTTGGATGGCCGCACCGCACGCTCGCAGGTCGCGACGCCCAGCCACGTCATCAACGCCGATGTGTATTCCGGCTTGGTGGCCAATGGCTTTCGCCGCAGTGGCATGTTCACCTACCGGCCGCACTGCGATGGCTGCCGCGCCTGCGTGCCCTTGCGCCTGCCGGTGGACCGCTTCGAGCCGACGCGCAGCCAGGCACGCGCCTGGAAAGCCCATGAACACCTGGAGGCCCAGGTGCTGCGCCTGTGCTTCAGCCAGGAGCACTACCAGCTCTACCTGCGCTACCAGGCTGGCCGCCACCGGGGCGGCGGCATGGACCACGACTCGGTGGACCAGTACACGCAGTTCCTGCTGCACAGCCGCGTGAATTCGCGCCTGGTGGAGTTCCGCGAGCCCGCCAAGGAGGGCGAGGCCCAGGGCGCCTTGAAGATGGTGTCGGTGCTGGACGTGCTCAACGACGGGCTGTCGGCGGTCTACACCTTCTACGAACCCGAGCCCCACACGAGCTACGGCACCTACAACGTGCAGTGGCAGGTGCGGCAGGCCCGGGAGCTGGGCCTGCCCTACCTCTACCTGGGCTACTGGATCGGCGAGAGCCCGAAGATGGCCTACAAGACAAAGTTCTCGCCGCACCAGTGTTACATCGGTGGGCAGTGGCGAGAGGGCTGAGCGCTCAGGGCGTCAGCACGACCTCGCCCGACACCGTCACCGACAGCACGCCCTTGCCCGGCGCCACAGGCAGCGGTGCGTCGGCCGACATGGCTTCGGCCTTGGCGCGCATGGCCATCAAGACCGGACGGGGCTCGAAGCCTGGCTCGGTGGACGACACCGAAATCGCGCCAAGGGTGTAGCCCTTCATGCCGAAGTCACGCGCGATCTGGGCCGCACGCAGCTTGAAACGGCCGATGGCCTCGGTGGTGAGCTGGCTTTCGTGCTGCTCGCGCACGCCGCGCGACAGGCCATAGCTGACATTGACCACATTGAGCTGGTTGAGCTTGCCGGCGGCCTGCGACACCTTGCCCGCGTCGTTGCCAGACAGCACCAGCTGGGCCGAGCCCTGCCAGCCATTCGGCTTGCCGGTGTTGTTGTAGCGCGGGTAGAGGTTGAAGCTGCCGGTGCGCACGCTGAGCGCCTCGGGTGTGGTGGCCTGGGCCTGCTTGCGGGCCTCGGTCAAGGCGGCGTCGAGCAGGCGTTTGAGCTCGGACTGCACGTCGGCGGCCTGGCTGCCCTCCTTGACCGCTTCCAGCGTGACGGTGAGTTGGTCTTGCGTCAATTCTTCCGTTGCCGTGGCCGAAAACTGCACGGCGTTGCGGCGATCCGGCTCAGCCGCATGGGCAGCCACCAGGGGCAAGCTCAAGGCCAGTGCAGGCAGAACACGGCGGGCAGCAGACGTGACAAAACGGGGCATGGGCAGGCTCTTTCGGGAGTGAAGACCCCGTTTTAACGCACGCAGCACCCTTTTCGCCGACGGCTTGAACCTTCTTTGCAAGTGCTTGACGCGGACACGCGATGGCGGCAAGATTTGTAACAAGCGGTCAGAACCCTCGTTTTGCCACTCGCAACCTGCGCACAATCCGCGCTTGTTACAAATGCCGAGGACCCCTGCATGACCCCCACCAACGCCAACCAGCGCCCGGACCGAGTCCTGGTGGTCGATGACGACGCCCGCATCCGCGACCTGCTGCGCCGCTACCTCAGCCAGGAGGGCTTCGAGGTGCTGCTGGCCGAAGATGCCAAGGCGCTGAACCGCCTGCTGACGCGCGAAACCGTGGACCTGATCGTGCTGGACCTGATGCTGCCCGGCGAGGACGGCCTGTCCATCTGCCGCCGACTGCGTGCCGCCAACGACAGCACGCCCATCATCATGCTGACGGCCAAGGTCGAGGACGTGGACCGCATCGTCGGCCTGGAAGTGGGTGCGGACGACTACCTGCCCAAACCCTTCAACCCGCGCGAGTTGCTGGCCCGCATCCACGCCGTGCTGCGTCGCCGTCCGGCCCAGGAAGCGCCTGGTGCGCCAGCCAAGGAGGCCCAGACCGTCACTTTCGGCCCCTTCGAGTTCGACCTCGCCCTGCGCCGCCTGAGCAAGGAAGGCG
The DNA here is from genome assembly GCA_903871865.1 of uncultured Burkholderiales bacterium. Classification (GTDB taxonomy): domain Bacteria; phylum Pseudomonadota; class Gammaproteobacteria; order Burkholderiales; family Burkholderiaceae_C; genus Aquabacterium. The sequence goes on along the minus strand of CAIQIL010000214.1, from coordinate 7,266 downwards.
AGCCGATCGCGTTGACCACCGGCGAGTTCTCCATGCTCAAGGCCCTGGTGCGTCACCCACGCCAGCCGCTGAGCCGCGACAAGCTGGCGCAGCTGGCGCGTGGCCGCGAGTTCGAGCCCTTCGACCGCAGCCTGGACGTGCAGATCTCGCGCCTGCGCAAGATGATCGAACCCGATCCGGCCCAGCCACGCTACATCCAGACCGTCTGGGGCGTGGGTTATGTGTTCGTGCCGGATGGTGGGGCCTGATCGATGCCCCGCAAGCGCTTCGCACTCAGTCTCTTCTGGCGAACCTTCATCCTCCTGGCGCTGCTGCTGGCGGCCGGCATCTTTGCCTGGCTGCAGACCTTTCGCGCACTGGAGTTCGAGCCACGCGCGGTGCAGTCCGCCCAACAGATCGCCAGCCTGGTGAACCTGTCGCGGGCGGGGCTGCGCTACGCCGATGCCATCAACCGCGTCACGCTGATCAAGACGCTGTCGGACCAGGAGTCCATCCGCCTCAAACCGCGTGAGCCCTCGGACCGCTTCGAGCCTTTCGAGGTCAGCGGCCTGACGCGCACGATCAGCCAGGAGCTGCGCTCGCGCCTGGGCCCGGCCACCATCGTGGCCAGCGCCGTCAATGGCACGCCCGGGCTGTGGGTGGGCTTCCAGATCGAGCGGGACAACTACTGGCTGCAGGCCGACCCCAACCGGGTGGGGCCGCTCACGGGGCGCACCTGGTTCGTCTGGGTGGGCATCGCACTGATCGCCACGCTGCTGGGTTCGGCCGTCATCGCGCGGCTCATCAACCAGCCGCTCAAGGAGCTGTCGTTCGCAGCCAGCCGCATCCGCGAAGGTGAGTACGATTCGGTGCTCGACGAGTCCATGATCACCCGCGAAATCCGCGAGGTGAACCAGGGCTTCAACCGGATGGCGCGCGAGCTGGCCAAGGTCGATGAAGACCGCGCCGTGATGCTGGCCGGCATCAGCCATGACCTGCGCACCCCGCTGGCACGGCTGCGCCTGGAGGCCGACATGAGCGTGGTGGACGAGGAGGCCAAGCGCAACATCGCGGCCGACATCGACCAGCTCGACGCCATCATCGACAAGTTCATGGACTACGCCCGGCCCGGCGAGGTGGAGCTGGTGCCGGTGCATGTGTCGAGCGTGGTGGACAAGGCGATCAGCCAGTTCCGCGACACCAAGCGCATCCGCATCACGGCCAAGCTGCCGATCGACACGCGGGTCATGGCCGACGAGACCGAACTCGGCCGCGTGCTGACCAACCTGTTCGAGAACGCCCGCCGCTACGGCCGCAACACCTACACGGGCATCACCAACGTGGACGTGAGCTACACGCGCGCAGGTTCATGGGTGATCCTGAGCGTGCGCGACCATGGACCGGGCGTGGCGCCTGAGAAGCTGCCGCAACTGACCACGCCCTTCTTCCGGGGCGACGCAGCGCGCACGGCGGCCACGGGTGCGGGCCTGGGCCTGGCCATCGTGGACAAGGCCCTGCAGCGCATGAGCGGGGACTTCGAGCTGGCCAACGCGCCCGGTGGCGGGCTGGTGGCACACATCAAGCTCAAGCGGGCACCTTGAGCGGCTTGCGCCACTTGCGCGGGGCGCCCTGATCAACCCGCCTTGAAGAGCAGGCAGACGGCACGGGCCTCGATGGCCCTGCCCTCGCCCACCGGCCCCATCTTCTCGGCCGTCTTGGCCTTCACATTGACCGCATCGACCGACAGGCCCAGTGCCTGGGCGATGCGTTCGCGCATGGCCGGGATGTGAGGCGCCATCTTGGGCGCCTGCGCCACGATGGTGGCGTCGATGTTGCCCACGGCCCAGCCTGTGGCCGCCACGCGCCGAGCCGCCTCTTGCAGCAGGACCACCGAATCGGCACCCTTGAAAGTGGGGTCGGTGTCGGGGAAATGCCGGCCGATGTCGCCCAGGGCGGCTGCGCCCAGCAAGGCATCGGTGATGGCATGGAGCAAGGCATCGGCGTCGGAGTGGCCAAGCAAGCCGTGGCTGTGGGGGATGGTGACGCCGCCCAGGATCAGCGGGCGACCTTGCACCAGGGCGTGGGTGTCCCAGCCTTCCCCGATGCGCATGTGGGGTGCATTCATGGCCCGCATTGTGGCGCAAGCCGGGTCACAGGCGGCAGCGCACGAAGCACCGACGCCGCACGCATCGTTGCGCACAATCTTGGTGCAATCACTTGCACTCAGTGCGCAACGCACCACGATGAGGCGCCCAATGCCGTTGTTGCGCATGGCAACGGTGCGCCACGCCCATGCCAGGGCATGGCATTGCCAGGGCGCCCCAAATTCAGGCATATTAATTGCTTAATTTGGTGCACAACCCGCTTTTGGATGTCAGCCGCCTCATGTCGGTGCATCCGCGTTCTTGGATTTTCTGGACGATCGCACATGGAACAACTCAAACAAGGCGCCGACGCGCTGTTCATCCTGCTGGGCGCCATGATGGTGCTGGCCATGCACGCAGGCTTTGCTTTCCTGGAGCTGGGCACGGTGCGCGGCAAGAACCAGGTCAATGCCCTGGTCAAAATCCTGGTGGATTTCTGCGTCTCGACCATCGTGTACTTCTTCGTGGGCTACACGATCGCCTATGGCGTGGACTTCTTCGCAGGCGCCGGCACCCTGGTCCAGCACAATGGCTATGCGCTGGTCAAGTTCTTCTTCCTGCTGACGTTTGCGGCGGCCATCCCGGCCATCATCTCGGGTGGCATCGCCGAGCGCGCCAAGTTCGGCCCGCAATTGGTGGCCACGGCCATCATCGTCGGGGTGTTCTACCCGCTGTGCGAAGGCGCGGTCTGGAACAACAAGTTCGGCTTCGAGGACTGGCTGCAGTCCGTGACGGGCGCGCAGTTGCATGACTTTGCCGGATCGGTGGTGGTGCACGCCTTCGGTGGCTGGATCGCGCTGCCAGCGGTGCTCATCCTGGGGGCGCGGCGCAACCGTTACCGCAAGGACGGCGCCGTGTCGGCCCACCCGCCTTCGAGCATCCCATTCCTGGCCCTGGGCTCGTGGATCCTGGTCGTCGGCTGGTTCGGCTTCAACGTGATGAGCGCGCAAACCATCGACAAGATCTCGGGCCTGGTGGCCGTGAACTCCCTGATGGCCCTGGTGGGCGGCACCCTGGTGGCCGTGCTGATGGGCAAGAACGACCCTGGCTTCGCCTACAACGGCCCGCTGGCTGGCCTGGTGGCCGTGTGCGCGGGCTCGGACATCATGCACCCCGCAGGCGCCCTGGTGGTGGGCGCGGTGGCCGGCGCTTTGTTCGTGGTCATGTTCACCCTGGTGCAGAACAAGCTGAAGATCGACGATGTGCTGGGCGTGTGGCCACTGCACGGGCTGTGTGGCGCCTGGGGTGGCATCGCGGCCGGTATCTTTGGCCAGACCTCCTTGGGCGGCGCGGGTGGCGTGCACCTGGGCACCCAGGTGCTGGGCACCTTGATCGTGGTGGGCTTCGCCCTGCTGACCGGCGGCCTGGTCTATGGCGTGCTGAACAAGGTCATGGGGCTGCGCCTGAGCCACGAGGAAGAATTCGATGGCGCCGACCTGTCCATCCACCGCATCAAGGCATCGCCAGAGCAGGAAGTCTCCTGGTGACCCCTCCAAGCCCGGCACCGACCGGGCTTTTTTCATGGGACAGGCCCCAGCCCCGTGGACAAAATGGCCAAAATGTCTAAAATGGCCAACAACACCCACTCCCAGGCCGACACCATGACAGCCCTCCACCTGCGCAACCCCTTGGGTGACAACGTGGACGTTCAAGAGTTCTCAGCCACGGAGGCCAAGAACAGCTTCGGGCGCGTGCTGGACGCCGCCTCCAGCCAGGGCATGGTGGCCATCACCAAACGCGATCGAACCACCGCCGTGGTGCTGTCGCTGGACGCCTACCAGGCCCTGCTGGATGCCCGCGACCAGGCCCTGGGCAGCCTGAGCCACGAGTTCGACGCCTTGCTGCAGCAGATGCAGACTCCCGCCTCGCGCCAGGGCATGATGGACGCGTTCGACGCCAGCCCCGAAGCCTTGGGCCAAGCCGCGCTGGCAGCGGCCCAAGCGCCGCGCTGAGTTCGCGCGCACCTGAGCCAGGCGCCGCGCCAGACGCCATGCACCGCGTGGCACACTGAGCTTTGTGCCAGCCTGGGTTTCGGCCTTGGAAGCAGCCAGGCGCACTCGCGCCGCACCACCACAAAACACACACAGAGAGACTGCCCGTGGACCAGACTGCCCACGCCCCCCGCCTGTTCGTGCTGGCAGGCACCAACGGCGCCGGCAAAAGCAGCATCGGTGGTGCGATGATCCGCGCCTGCGGTGCCCAGTACTTCAACCCGGACGAGGCTGCTGCACGCATCCGACAGGCGCAACCGCACCTCAGCGTCACGCAAGCCAACAGCGCCGCTTGGCACGAGGGCAAGCGCCTGCTGCAGCACGCCATCGCCCAGCGGCTGGACCACAACTTCGAGACCACGCTGGGCGGCCAGAGCTTTGCCCGGCTGCTGAAACAGGCCGCCGAAGCGGGCCACGAGGTGCGCATCTGGTACGTGGGCCTGGCCAGCCCGGAGCACCACCTGGCCCGCGTGAAGGCGCGGGTGCGCAAGGGCGGGCACGACATCCCCGAAGCCGACATCCGCCGGCGCTTCGATCAAAGCCGCCTGCAACTCGTCCAGTTGCTGCCACACCTGGCGGAGCTGCGCGTGTACGACAACACCGACGAGGCCGATCCGCACCTGGGCATGGCCCCCAAGCCGCGCCTGGTGCTGCACTGGCAGGCCGGGCAGGTGCTCGCCCCGGCGGATGCCACGGCCATGGCGCAGACCCCGGCATGGGTCAAGCCGGTGGTGATGGCCGCGCTGAAGGCGGCCCTGAAGGGGGGCGGGAAAGCGAGTGCGCAGGCGGGTGCGAAAGCAGGTGCGGGTGCGGAAGCGGTTGCCCGTGACAAATCCGCCACCCAACCCGCCGCCCGGCCAAGCCTCAAGCCCGTGTCCGCAGCAGGCGTTCGGCCAAAGCAAAGTCGCCCGGCCAAGTCACCTTGATGTTCTCCCAGTCGCCCGGCACGAGGCGCGGCATGTGGCCCAGCGCTTCGATGGCGCTGGCCTCGTCGGTGATGGCCGCGGCGCTCTCAGGGTCGGACAAGGCCGACACCAAGGCGGGACGCAGCAGCCCCAGCCGGAACATCTGCGGGGTCTGAGCGACCCACTTGCCGGTGCGGTCCACCGTGGCTTCGGCGCGGGCTTCGCCGTCCGCACCTCGGACCGCGGCCTTGAGCGTGTCGGCCAGGGGCAAGGCCAGCAGGCCACCGACCTCATCGGCCTCGCAGGCGGCGATCAGCCTCGTCACCCACTCGGGCCGCAACAGGCAACGTGCGGCATCGTGCACCAGCACCCAATCGTGCGGTTGGGCACCACGGGCCAGCAACTCGGCCAGGCCATGGGCCACGCTCTCGGCGCGGGTGGCACCGCCCACGCGGGCCACCCAGGCGCGCTCGCCCGTGAAGGCAGGTGCGTGGCGCTCGAATGGCACGTCGTCTGGCGAGAGCACCACCAACGTGGCCTCCAGCCGGGGCACGGCTTGCAAGGCGGCCAGGGTGTGGGCCACGACGGCCTGCCCCGCCACCGGGTGGTACTGCTTGGGACCGCCCACGCCGGCGCGCTCGCCCACGCCGGCACAGGGCACCAGGGCGTAACAACGGGGCAGGAAATCGGGTGACGTCAAGGTGAATGGCACGGCATCGGACATGGCGGGATTGTCCCCCACCTAAAATGCCTGACTCAGCGATGACACCTGCGCGCCACCACCCGGCCTGCAGGCCAGAGACGCCCGGCCACCGTCGTGACCGGGCGCTTTGCCATTGCCGACCGCCAAGCCACGACCGCCAGCCCGCTCCTCCGCCCCACCGATCCGACACGCGCCATGCTGCCTGCCCTGCCCCTGCCCTCGATCGCCGCCGGCAAACGCCACGCCGTGCCCCGCCCCACAGGCTCAGGCGATGCCTTGCTGCTGGCCCGCTTCGCACAAGCGCGCAAGGCCCAGGGCCAGCTGACCGCGCTGCTCACCGCCGACCCGGCCGATGCCCAGCGCCTGCTCGATGAGATCGCCTTCTTCGCGCCCGAGCTGCGCTGCGCCATCTTCCCGGACTGGGAGACGCTGCCCTACGACACCTTCTCGCCGCACCAGGACCTGATCTCCGAACGACTGGCCACGCTGTGGCGCATGCAAAACGGCGTGGCGGGCGAGGCCGACAAAGGCGTGGACCTGGTGCTGCTGCCCGCCACCACGGCGCTGACCCGCCTGGCGCCGCCCTCCTTCCTGGCGGCCTACACCTTCCACTTCAAGCAAAAGCAAAAGCTCAACGAGGCAGCGCTGAAGTCGCAGCTGACACTGGCGGGCTACAACCACGTCAGCCAGGTGGTGTCGCCAGGCGAGTACGCCGTGCGCGGTGGCCTCATCGACCTCTACCCCATGGGCTCGCTGGTGCCCTACCGGGTCGATCTGTTCGGTGACGAGGTGGACTCCATCCGCACCTTCGACCCGGACTCCCAGCGCAGCCTCTACCCCGTGCCCGAGGTGCGTCTGCTGCCAGGCCGCGAGTTCCCCATGGACGAGGCTGCGCGCGGCGCCTTCCGCAACCGCTGGCGCGAGCGCATCGAGGGTGACCCGACCAAATCCCGCATCTACAAAGACATCGGCACGGGCGTGGCCACGGCGGGCATCGAGTACTACCTGCCGCTGTTCTTCGATGAAACCTCGACCTTCTTCCAGCACCTCGGTGACCCCGCCCAAGGGGGCGCCGCCGTCGTGCTGCATGGCGACATCGACGAGGCCCTGCGCCGCTTCTGGACCGAAACCCGCGAGCGCCACCGCTTCCTGCAGCACGACCCCGAGCGGCCACTGCTGCCGCCCGAAGACCTCTTCCTCAAGCCGGAAGACTTCTTCGCACTGGCCAATGCCCATGCGGTGCTGGTGGTGCGCAGCACCGAGCCCACAGAGCCCACGGCCTGGGCCCGCCCCCTGCCCAACCTGAGCGTGGAGCGCGGTGGCCAGGACCCGCTGCGCAAGCTGGAACAGCACATGGCCAGCACCGAGGCCCGCGTGCTGGTGGTCGCCGAAAGCGCCGGCCGCCGCGAGAGCCTGATGGAGCTGCTGCGCGACCACCAGATCGACCTGCCCAGCGTGGACTCGCTGCAGGCCTTCGTGGACAGCGGCCACCGCCACGCCATCACCGCCGCGCCGCTGGCCGCGGGCTTCGTCTGGCAGGCCAG
>CAIQIL010000213.1 GCA_903871865.1 uncultured Burkholderiales bacterium | reverse complement strand
GATCTCGACGCCCGGGGTGTCCATCGGCACCAGCACCATCGAGTGCTGGCTGTGGCGACCGCCGTCCGCGTTGGGCGTGCAGGCCATGAAGATGCCGATCTTGCAGCGCGGGTCACCCACGCCGGACGACCACCACTTCTTGCCATTGAGCACGATCTCCTTGCCCTCGACCACGGCGGTGGCGGCCATGTTGGTGGCGTCCGACGAGGCCACATCGGGCTCGGTCATGAAGAACACCGAGCGGATCTCGCCGGCCAGCAGCGGCGTCAGCCACTGGGCCTTTTGCTCGGCGCTGCCGTACTTCCACAGCACCTCCATGTTGCCGGTGTCGGGCGCGTTGCAGTTGAAAATCTCGGGCGCCATCATGGAGCGGCCGGTCTGCTCGGCACTGAAGGCGTAGTCCAGCACGCTCAGGCCCGCGCCCAGCTCGGGGTCGGGCATGAACAGGTTCCACAGGCCCTCGGCTTTGGCCTTGGCTTTCAGCGCCTCGACGCGCGGCGGGATCTGCCACTTCGTCCAGTCGCCACCGTGGCGGGCCTCGTGGATCTCCTGCCAGTGCGCGGCCTCGATCGGGGCGATGTGTTCGTCGATGAAGGCACGCACGCGCTTGGCGGTGCTGCTGGCACGTTCGCTGGGCTGGAAGTCCATGGGGGTCTCCTGGGTGGGATGAGGCTGTCTGCCTTCGGTCCCTGGATGCTACGCCGCCATCACCCTTGCATCAAATGATGAATTTTCATCGCAAGTCATGCACGAAAAGAATTGTGCATTGTGCACATTCCCCCTTGAATCAGGGTTCTCCGCGGCAAAATGCACGCTCGGTCAACCAGCCCTCGCCTAACATCGCGCCAGGGAACTCCACCCTGCCCCCAGACACGGTCTCATGAGGTACCAACCAGCGTCCGCCATCGACACGCCGCCCTTGGCGCGATCCCTGGCCGTCCAGCGCATTCCCGGCATGGACGCACTGCGTCTGCTGGCCGTGCTCATGGTGATGATGGGACACACTGGCCTGATCGAGTGGAGCTACGGCTTGCACGTGCTGCTGGTTTTCAGCGGCTTCCTGATCACCCGGATGCTGATGGCCGAGCACGAGCGCACCGGCACCATCGACGTGCCACGCTTCGTCTGGCACCGGGCCACCCGCTTGATGCCTGCCTTGCTGGCGTACACCGCGCTCGGTGCGGTGTACCTCGCGGTGCGCGGCACGCCCGTGCCCTGGTGGGCGATGGCCAGTGTGGTCGCACAGGTCCACAACTACTACCAGGGGCTCACCGGCGGGCAGACGCATTACCTGTCGCATGTGTGGTCGCTGTCGCTGCAGGAGCAGTTCTATGTGCTGTGGCCCGTGATCCTGCTGTGGGCATGGCGCCGCGGGATGCGCCTGGAGTGGGTCATCACAGGCTATCTGGTGGGGGTGTGGGGCATCCGCATCTTCGAGTGCCTGGTGCTGCACCTGCCCGACGAATACCTTTACCGCGCGCTGGAAACACGCAGCGACAACCTGGCCGCGGGCGGCCTGATGGCGGTGCTGCTGCGCAAGCAGGCCTGGACACAGGCGTACGACAGGTTGCGCCGCTGGGGTCCGGCGCTCTTGCTGCTGGCGGGCGTGTTCCTGCGCCTGTCGGTGCTGCACCGCGCCAACTTCACCTACAAGTACGTGTTCAGCCTGGCCCTGGACCCGGTGCTGATCGCCCTGGTGATGCCGTTCGTGATCGTCGCGGCCAGTTCTCCCTCGTGGCTGGGGCGTGCGCTGAACTCGCGCCTCGTCGTGGCCGGCGGGCAGGGCTCCTACGGCATGTACCTGTCGCACCAGATCCTGTTGCACGGCTGCTTCAGCGTGCTCTTGCACCACCACTGGGGGCATGGTGCCGCTTTCGCCGTGTCCGCCGTGGTGGTCGCCTGCATGGGGCACATGTCCTTCAGGTATTTCGAGACGCCGGTGCGCAGCTTTCTGGAAGCGCGCACCTCGCATTGGTTCCAGCGTCGCCAAACGCCCGCACAGACACCCTCGTCAACTTGAGCGCGCCGAACCCGGCCGACATGCTCAGTCGTGCATGGCCTGGCGCGCACCGGCGGCCACGCTTTCGCGCATCCAGCGGTGGACCGGGTCGGCTTCGCGGTCGGCATGCCAGTACATCCAGATGCCGATGGGCGGCACCGGCACAGGCAGCTCGCGCAGGGTCAGGGGCAGGGCCCGGGTGAGTTGCTCGGCGTAGGTGCGCGGCAGCGTCAGCAAGGCATCGCTGGCCACGACCACGTTGGCGGCCGCGAAGTAATGCTGGCAGCGCAAGATGACCTCGCGTTCGCCCAGGCCCTGCGCGGCCCACACGGCCTGCAAGGGGTCGGGCTGCTCAGGCTGCAAGGTCACCATCACATGCTGCTGGGCAAAGTAGGTGGGCACATCCAGCGCACCTTGCAGGGGATGGTCTCGGCGCACCAGCACGGCCAGGTCCTCGTCGGCCAGGTGCTCGCCGCGGATGCGACCAGCCACACGGCGCTGGCGGTCAATGACGAGGTCCACCTCGCCCAGCGTCAGGCTGCGCTCCAGCGCGTCGCGCGGCACGCGCACGCTGGCCAGTTTCACGTGCGGGGCCACGCGGCCCAGGCTGGCCATCAAGGGCGGCAGGGTGATGGCCTCGAGCACATCGCGCATGCCCAGGCGCAGGGTCATGTTCAGCGTCAACGGGTCGAAAGTGTCGGCCTGGCCCATGAGCGACTGCAGGCCACGCAGGTGGGCCTGCACCTCGCCGATGACGCGCCGGGTCAGCTCGGTCGGCACCATCTGGTTGCCCTGGCGCACGAACAGCGGGTCGCCCCACAGGCGGCGCAGGCGGGCCAGGGCGTGGCTCACGGCCGGCTGGCTGAGGTGCAGGTGGCGGGCGGCGCCAGAGATGCCGCCGTGCTCATAGACGGCGTCCATCACACGGAACAGGTTGAGGTCCAGGCGCGAGACCGCGGCGCCAGACGTCTTGAAAGCGGGCATGACCATGGGGCGTGACCTTACACCGAGCCGATGCCACGGCGTGTGCCGCCCAACGCCGTGGTTTTTGCACTCGCACGGCCGTGGCCCAAGGCGCACAGGGCGAGCGCGCGTCATAATGGCGCCTTGCCGCTCAAGCGGCGCAGACATGGAGCGTTCACCTTGGACAGTCACCCTCGGTGACCGCCCACTCCAGCCAACCGGCGCCAGGGCCCGGCTCGATGCCAGCCCCGCGCACCGGATGCGGCCAGCCCCTCGGCATGCACTGACTGCACGCACCGAGCGCGGGACGGCCTTGCGGGAGGGGGCGGCACACCCAACACCACCCCTCACCGTCATCCGTGCACCCCGGGCGCCATCGCACAGTCCCGCGGCATGCACGTGCTGGAGACCCCATGCTCAACGTTTTCACGCTGGCCAACGGCCGCCTTTTCCAGGAAGAAATCGACAGCCTCGATGAGCTCACGCCCGTGAGCCCGATCTGGGTGGACCTGGAAGACCCCACGCCAGAGGAAAAGGGCTGGATCGCCGTGCGCTTCGGCCTCGTCATCCCCGGCGACATCATCGACGACGACCTGGAAGAGTCGGCCCGCTTCTACGAAGAAGACGATGCCGTGCACATCCGCTCCGACTTCCTGATCGACGACGACGACACCCCGCGCAACGTCCGCGTGGCCTTCATCCTGCACAACAATGTGCTGTTCTCGATCCACCGCGAGGACCTGCCCGTCTTCCGCCTGTTGCGCATGCGCGCACGCCGCATCCCGGCCCTGATCGAGGACGCCAAGGACGTGCTGCTCAAGCTCTACGACGCCGACGCGGAATACTCCGCCGACACGCTCGAAGGCATCTACGACGAGCGCGAAAAAGTCAGCCACCGCGTGCTGAAGGAAGCGGTCCACGATGCTGCCGCAGCCGAAGCGCTCGCGGCCATAGCG
>CAIQIL010000212.1 GCA_903871865.1 uncultured Burkholderiales bacterium | reverse complement strand
GGCCTGCCGCGCGAAGCCATGATCCGCCACGCGGAGCGGGTGCTGTCCTTCGCCCTGGCGCGCATGGGCGATCCGGCCTTTCCCCAGCTCGACCTGGACGTGGCCCTCATCGACCAGACCCGCGACAACCTGCGCCGCGTGGTCAAGGGCCTGCCCGCGCGCGAACGGGTTTATGCCGACATCAAGGCCCGCGCCGCCACGCGCTACCCCGCCGTGACCGTGGCCAGCCTGATGGGCGAAGGCGATCGCGACGTGCTGGCCGGCAGCCAGGTGGTGCCCGGTGCATTCACCCGTCAGGCCTGGGAGGGCCACGTCAAGGGTGCCATCGAGGACGCGGCCCGCCACACCCTGCAGTCCACCGACTGGGTGCTCAAGACCGCGACCTCCGACGACCTCACCCTCGAAGGCAGTCCCGAGCAAATCCAGAAGACCCTGACCCAGCTCTACAAGACCGAGTACGCCCAGGCCTGGCAGAAGTTCATGCAAGGCGTGAGCGTGCAGGACTTCAACGGCTTCGAACAGGCCGTGCAGCGCATGAACCGACTGGGCGACCCGGTCAGCTCGCCGCTGGCCACGCTGCTGCGCACGCTCCACGAGCAAACCGCCTGGGACAACCCCAGCCTGCTCAACGACAAGCTGGCGCAGGGGCAGGCGGGCGTGGTCGATTGGTTCAAGCGCAGGGTGCTGGGCATGGCGCCGGCGCCGGCCGGCGTCAATGTGCAGGTGGACCTGGGCAAGGCCATGGCCGTGCCCATGGGCCCGATTGGCGAGAAGTTCGCCGGCATCAACCGCCTGATGACGCCGCGCGAAGGCGGCAACACCCTGGCGCAGACTTACCTGGCGTCGCTGTCGGGCGTGCGCACCCGCTTCAACCAGATGAAGAACCAGGGCGATGCCGGGCCGGCTTCGCGGCAGTTCATGCTGCAGACCTTGGAAGGGCAGGGCGAGTTGGCCGAGGCCCTCAAGCTGGTCGATGAGCAATTGCTGACCGGCCTGGGGGACGCGCCCCGCGCGGCCTTGCGGCCTTTGTTGGTGCGCCCCCTGATGCAAGCCTTTGCCGTGCTGGTGCGCCCCACCGAGGCCGAACTCAACCGCAACTGGGCGGCTTTGGTCTATGAGCCTTACCAGCGCACCTTGGCCACGAAATACCCGTATGACCGCCGCGCCAGCCTGGAGGCCAGTCCGGCCGAGGTGGCCGCGGTGTTCGGCAGCGAGGGGGCGGTGGCCAAGTTCGTCGAGCAATCGCTGGGCGCGCTGGTGCTGCGCCGTGGCGACACCCTGAGCCCGCGCACCTGGGCCGACATGGGTGTGCGCCTTCGCCCGGACTTTGTCGCTGGTCTGGGTGGTTGGGTGGCCCCGCTGGGAGGCGCTGCTGCGGGCGCGCCATCGGCGCGTGGCGGCGTGCAGGCAGGTTCGGTCGGTGCCGATGCCGCGCAAGCTGGCGCGCAGACGACCTTCCAGGTCCTGCCGCTGCCTTCGCCGGGCCTGACCGAGTACACCCTGGACATCGACGGCCAGGTGCTGCGCTACCGCCAGGGCGTGTCCAGCTGGACACCTTTCGTGTGGCCAGGGCCTGGCACGCCGGGTGTGAAGATCAGTGGCGTGACCTTCGATGGCCGCGGCGTGGGCTTCTTCAGCGAGCCGGGCCGCTTTGGCCTGGAGAAGATGATCAACGCAGCGCGGCGGCGCAAGGTCGACGGCCAGGTTTTCGAGCTGAAGTGGCCGCAAGGCGACCTGGCCGTGGCGGTGCAGCTGCGCATCATCTCCAACAGCGGGGCTTCGCCTGCAGGCGAGGCGGGCGCGGGCGGTGCGGGTTCCGGGCGTGCCGTGGCCTTGCCGGCGGTGGTGGCCGGTGCCGATGAGGCAGGACCTGTCGTTCCAGTGGGTTCAGCCGGTGCGGTCGCACCCACCGCGCCGGGCGCACCCGCAGCGGTGGCGGGCATGGGGCCTGGGGTCTCGGTGGTCTCGGCAGGGGGGGCGCGATGAGCGCGGTGCCCTCCTCCAGCCAGATGACGGGCGAGCTGCTTTATTTCGGCAAGCTGCCCTCGCGTGGCGATTTCGTGCGCAGCACACAGCATGCCGGCCTGGTGGCCGACCTGGACCAGTGGCAGTCGCGCACGCTGGAGCGCCTCTCCGCCGACCCGCGCTGGAAGCTGGTCTATGACGCCGCACCCGACTTGCCCTTCGCCATCGTCAGCACGGGCAGCCGCGCGGCCCTGGCCGGGCACTGGCAGGCCAGCCAGGACAGTTCCGGCCGCCGCTTTCCTTTCATCACCGCCGCGACCTTCGAATGGCCGCAGCCGCGCGACGCCGCGGTGCTGGCCCCGATGATGCTGGCCGCCGTGTGGGGCGGGTTGTCGCGCGCCGGACGGGCGGCCCGCGTGGCGACAGACCACGCCGACGCGCAAGCCAGCCTGCAGGCCGTTCAGCCCCAGGCCATGACGGCCGAGCGCGCGCGCGCCGAGCTGCTCACCTTCCTGGACACCCACACCGTCGCGGGCCTGGAGCAGATGCTCGCGGCCAGTGGCACCCGCCTGTCTTTGCGTCAGGCCGTGCTGGCGCTGGGGCTGCTCCTGCAGCCGGCCCTGACGCAAGGCGGTGGCCGCATGGGCAAGCTGCTGCGCCTGCCCCTGGCGGTGGACCCCGCTCGGCAAACGCCCGTGGCGTCGTGGTGGCTGCTGCTGGTGCTGGGTTTCTTCCAGCGCCACGATGTGGAGCTGGCCTTGTTCCTGGACGTACACCGCGGCCCGCCGCACCTGTTGCTGGGCTTCCAGGGTGCTTCGGCCAGCACGCTGGGGGCGGTCATCGACCCGCAGGCACCCGGTCACGAGGGCGTGAGCCTGGCCCAGGCCGATTGGGTCGAAGCCGAGGTCGCCCACGACGTGGGCCTGCGCAAGCTGTCCACCTACCTGTCGGACCCCGATCTGTCGCTGTGGCAGGCGGTGCGGACCCACCAGGAAGTTTTTCTCGGAGCATGACGTGAACACGCGCACCCTTTGGCGAACCCACCGCACCGTGATCTTGCCGATGGCCCTGGCCATGCTGCTGACAGGCCTGGCGACCCCTGACGCGCAGGCGCAGACCCCTGCCCCCGCACCCAAGCCGGTGATCGTGTCGGGCACCGTGCCGGACGAGGCCACGCGCGTGGCCGTGGTGAGCCGCCTGCGTGAAATCTACGGTGCCGAGCGCGTGGTGGACCAGCTCGCACTCGGCGCCGTCGTGGCACCGCCGCAGTGGTCACAGTACGTGGGCAAGTTGTTGTCGCCCAGCCTCAAGCAGGTCAACCACGGCCAGCTCAGCGTGCAGGGGCAGACGGTGCATTTGCAAGGCGAGGTCGGCAACGAGGCACAGCGCCAGCAGCTGGCGGCCGAGATGGCGCAGTCGCTCAACCCCACGTACAGCGTGCGCAATGGCCTGCGCGTGGCAGCGCGCGAGCAGTCTTTGGTGGACCAGGCCTTGGCCAACCGCACCATCGAGTTCGAGCCCGGCAGCGCGGTGCTCAAGCCTGCTGGGCAACTGATCCTCAACGAGATGGCGGCGGCTTTGCTGCAGCTGCGCGGGCGGCGTGTGGCCTTGATCGGTCACACCGATGCCCTGGGTGCACGGCCGGCCAACGTCAGCCTCTCGCTGGCGCGTGCGCAGGCCGTCAAGGACTACCTGATGGCCAAGGGGTTGCCGGCAGACAGCCTCAGCACCAGCGGCATGGGACCTGACCAACCGGTGGCCAGCAATGCGACCGAGGAGGGCAGGGCCCGCAACCGCCGCATCGAGTTCCGCGTCGGCGCTTGAGGCCCTGGGGCTCAACCGGCGTGACCAGCGCCTTCGGGGTCTGCGCCGGGCAAGCCCAGCAGCTCGTTGAGGTGGCCCATGGCGCCGCTGTCCTTGACCACCTCTTGCAGCCATTGGTGCAGGGGCATGTCGCCCCACTTGACGGCTTTTTCCGCCAGGTAGGCCACGGGGCTGTGGGGCTCGGTCTGGCGGAAGAAGGCGGCCACCTCGCGCAATTGCTGCAGGGCCTCGGTGCGTGTTTGCGGCGCGCGCAGGAGGCCTGCGTGGCTCTTGCCTGAGGCCTGCGCATGTGCGGTCGTGAGGCTTGCTGCGGCTTGGCCCGCGCCACCCTCCGCGTGGGTTGTGCCGTGGGGGCTGTCTTGGGCCGATGTCGCCAGGGCCGCGACACCCACCTCCCGCAGCAGGCGGCCGAGCTCGTGCGTGACCTGCGCCAGCGCTTCGCGTGCGGCCACGAAGCTGGGGCCGTCCTGACCCAAGTGCGCGTCCACGACCGCTTGCCAGCGGAGCAGGGCGGCTTGCGCGTCCTGCTGGGCGGCGAAGGTGCTGCGCAGCTGGGTGGCCGGGGTGTCGGCCAGGGCCTGGCGGAAGCGCGCGGCGGTCAAAGGCGAGCCGCCATCGGGACGGGTGCTTGCGCCGGCCGAGGATGTGCTGCCCGATGCGCTGTGACCGTCGCCGGCTTTCGCGTCTTGCTGGCGCGCATGGGCGAGGTCGCGCAGGCTGAAGCGCTCGCCCTTGCGGCTGTGCGTGACCGGCAGGGCCGGGGCCAGCTCCACCAGGCGCTGCAACAGCCAGGCAATGTTGCCGATGCGCTCTTCCATGTCACCGTGGTCGGGCAGGGGGTGCAGTTCGGGCCAGTGTCGCTGGCACAGCGCGGCGCAGAGGTCCAGGCCCTCGGCCAGGCCACGGTGGCCCTCGCTGAGCGCGCGGGCCTCGGTCAGCCACAGAGCCAGGCGGAGGTCTTTGGTGCGGGTGCGCAGCAAGTCGCTGCACTGGCGGACCACGCCCGGCCAGTCGGCCTGCTTGAGCGCTGTGACCCAGGCGCCTTGGTCGAGGCTGGGGTCGTCGGCGCGCCGCATCTCGGCGATCTGGTCGAACTCGTTGGAAAACGACATATCCTCGCCACACGGCGGGTGCGCCGCGGTGGGCGACAGCAACACTTCCACGTCCATGACATCCCTGGCTGGTGCAATTCGGAATTTGAGGCTGCAACGCTGGCAGCATGCTCTGGCGGGATGATCCCACGATGCACTTGTCGCGGGCGTCCCCCGATGGCGGGGTTCCGGTAACGGGGTGTGATTGCCAGCCAGGCGCATGCCGCTTGATTCGCGTCAACAATTGAGAATGATTCTCAATCAAATATGCTAAGATGGCACCCATGACTGCTTCTTCGCGTCTTGTTGCTGCCGGGCCCCAGGCCCACGTTCGGGCCGATGGGCTGGGCCTGCACCCGGACCTCAACGCGGGCCAGATGGGCCTGGTGTGGGGGCTGGTGCTGGCCGCGCACGCCGGGGCCGCGATCTGGTTGTGGCGTGCGGCGGCCGAGCCTGTGCCCACGGTGGAGCCGCCCACCATCGCCGTGGTGATGCTCGACAACGAGGCCCCGGTGCCGCCAGCCCCCCCCGCGCCACCCGCGCCGCCCACCGACACCCCGCCGCCCGTGCAACCCGTTCCGCCGGCCCCCGCTGCCCGCAGCGTGGCCGCCCGTGCACCCTCGGTGCTGGCCACGCCCACGCAGGCGGCCGCTGCCGTGGCTGCCGCTTCGCCCACACCGGCTGCGCCGACCGAGGCCCCGACGCCTGTGGCCGCACTTGCCCCCGCGGTGGTGGCCCCCGCACCGGCGCCGGCCGCGCCGCCAGCGCCTGCGGCCCCCAAAACACTGCCTTCGTCGGCGGTGCGCTACCTGGTGCCGCCGGTGCTCAGCTACCCGCGAGCGTCCCGAGAGCTGGGCGAATCCGGCGTGGTGCGCCTGCGCGTGCTGGTGGACGAACAGGGCCGCCCCCGCGAGGTCGAAGTGGCCAAATCATCCGGCTTCCCGCGCCTGGACCAGGCCGCTTTGCAGGCCATGCGCGCCGCGCGTTTCCAGCCTCACCTCGAAGATGGCCAGCCCCGCTCGGTGTGGGTGCTGGCGCCCCTCAATTTCCAGCTTGACGAGCTTTGACCATGTCCGACCTTGCTTCTTCCACCGTGACCGCAACCGCCTCTTTGCCCGAGGCTGCGGCATCTGTCGCGCAGGCAGCTGCGCCGCAGCCGGGGTTCTCGCACTTCATCGCCCAGTCCGACGGCATCGGCCAGGGGCTGTTCG
>CAIQIL010000211.1 GCA_903871865.1 uncultured Burkholderiales bacterium | reverse complement strand
TTGTCCAACTTGCGCTGGGCCTGTTCCGTCTCCGAAGCCAACGAGCGCTGACGGCGGCCATACTGTGAAGAAAATCTACGGCCTTGCCGATCCCCCTCCACGACTTGGCGCCCGGCCTCTTGATCGGACCGACGGCCCCTGAGCTCTTCGTAGACACTGGCAATCTGGTTGTCCAGATCCTTCAGCCGAAGAGATCGCGCAGCAGCGTCTTTCAGCAACTGCTCTCGCGTCATCGCAAGCGCGCGTTGCGCAGCTTCGGCCTGCTGCGGATCAGCCGGGTGAGGTTCGACAGATATCGCGTAAGACCGCTTCGCCTTTGCCTCAGGTTCGTCGCCATACACGACCTGCCCATTGGGCATGATCGACTTGTAGAGGATGCGTTCCTCGGCCCAACAGTAAGGGGTCATGCAGAGACATGCCAGCGCGATCGAGCTGCTGGCGAGATGTCCAGGCACGCTTCGCATTGAATTGCTCATCCATAAGCTCCTTCTTCATTTCTCGCCATCGCAAAGCTCACGTGTTCAGACGCGCTATGCAGGCGAACCGCCAGATCAGGGAACCGTGCCTTCGCCACCAGTTGTAGTCGGTGACGGAACCGTACGATCCAGCACGCGCAGAATCCGGCTTTCGTCGATCAGCGCACGCCCTTCCTGCCGCGACAAGCGAACAAGGTCGAATCTCTTCCCATACCTTCCACGCCTGCGTACTTCCAGCACAACGACATCACCTGCTCGCAGTTCCAGGGGAATGGTCGCGTCCACCCCCTCCTGAATGCGAACTTCGTGAAGCCCCGGCGAAACGTCCACGGCAACGACCGAATAGGGGATGAGGCTTTCCAGCGGCTGCCCACTCAACCCCAAAGGCACCAGCCCTTGGACGTCGCCGTCCCGTGCTCGAACGATCACCACCCGCCCCGCGTCCGGCCGCGATGCCAGGTTGCGCACCTTGACCGCGTCGGCAGACTTCGGCGACGGCCCCGGCACGCAAGTTCTCGTCTGGAGAATGGTGAAACATATGGGCTTCAGCCGCTTGGCCTCATCCCTCTCGGGGAGGGCGCAGCCTTGCAACACCGCGGCGAACAGCCCCAGCAAGACCATGCCGGGCGCAGAGAACGTCGCGCGAGGGAAGGCGCACGCGTTTCTCTCACTGGGCCAAAGCCGGGGCCACCGGCCCCATGCTTTGGTCATGCAATCGCCCCATCCTCGTGTGCGTCAGGAGAGGGCTTGGTTTCGGTGGTCTGGGCGTCCTCTTCATCCTTTCGATGGACGATGCGGTAAAGCACAGGCAGCACCAGCAAAGTCAGCATCGTCGAAGACAGGATGCCCCCGATCACGACGGTCGCCAGCGGCCTTTGAACCTCCGCGCCCGTGCCGGTGGCAAGGGCCATCGGCACGAAGCCCAGCGAAGCCACCAGTGCCGTCATCAGGACCGGCCTTAGCCGCGTCAAGGCGCCCTCGTGGATGGCCTCGTCAAGCGACCGCCCTTCGTCACGCAAGTTGCGAATGAAGGAGATCATCACCAGCCCGTTCAGCACGGCCACCCCTGACAGTGCGATGAAGCCGATGGCCGCTGAGATCGACAAAGGGATGTCCCGCAGCCACAGGGCCAGGATGCCCCCCGTCAGCGCGAACGGGATCCCGGTGAACACCAGCAAGCCGTCCTTCACGTTGCCGAACATGGCAAAAAGCAGCACGAAAACCAGCAGCAGCGAGACCGGCACGACGATCTGCAGGCGCTGCGTGGCGGACTGCAGGTTCTCGAACTGGCCGCCCCACACGGTCCAGTAGCCCGTGGGGACCTTGACCGCTTCCAGCGCCTTCTGGGCATCCCCGACGAAGGTGCCGATGTCACGGCCACGCACATTGGCGCTGATGACGATGCGGCGCTTGCCGTTCTCGCGGCTGACCTGGTTGGGACCAGGCGCCGAGTCGATGGAAGCCACCTCGGACAGCGGAATGAAGCGCGCGCCCTCGCCGTCTCCACCCTTCAAGGCGATGGGGAGGCGTCGAACGGCTTCCAGGTCCGTGCGGACGTCTTCAGGCAGGCGCACGACGATGTCGAAGCGACGGTCGCCCTCGAACAGCGTCCCAGCCTCCTTGCCACCCACGGCCGTGGCCAGCGTGTCCTGGATGTCGCCGATGTTCAGGCCATAGCGCGTCGCCTTCTCGCGGTCGATGTTGATGGTCAGCATGGGCAGGCCCGTGGTCTGTTCCACCTTCACCTCGGACGAGCCCGGGATGCCTTGCAGAACCTTCGCGATCTGGTTGGCCGTGTTGTTGAGGACATCCATGTCATCGCCGAACAGCTTGACCGCGACGTCACTGCGTACACCGGAGATCAACTCGTTGAAGCGCAGTTGGATGGGCTGGGAGAACTCGTAGTTCTGCCCCGGCAGCTTGGCCACTTCCGCTTGAACGGCGGCCAAAATCTCGTCGCGTGTCTTGCGCGGCTCGGGCCATTTGTCCACTGGCTTGAGCATCACGTACCCGTCCGAAATGTTGGGCGGCATCGGATCGGCCGCGATCTCGGCGGTACCGGTTCGGGCAAAAACACGCTCGATCTCCGGGAACTTGGCCTTCAGATGGCTTTCCAGCTTGGTTTGCATGGCCACCGACTGGCTGAGGCTGGTGCCAGGAATACGCAGCGCTTGCACCGCGAAGTCGCCTTCGTTCAGACTGGGTACGAACTCGCTGCCCATGCGGGAAGCCACCACGCCACAGACCAGAACGAGCACGGCAGCCGCCGTCAGAACGACGGGCTTGGCACCCATCACCGTGTTCAGCATGGGCTCATACCAGCGCTTGGCGGTGCGGATCACCACGTTTTCGGTCTCCGACACCTTCTTGCCGATGAACAGCGCCACGGCAGCGGGGATGAAGGTGATGGACAGGATCATGGCACCCAACAACGCCGTCACCACGGTGAACGCCATTGGATGGAACATCTTGCCTTCCACACCGGCCAGCGCGAAGATGGGCAGGTAGACGATCATGATGATCAGTTGCCCGAACAGCAGCGGACGACGGGCCTCCTGGGAAGCCGCGAAGACTTCATGGAAGCGCTCTCGCAAGGTCAACTCTCGGCCGTGATGCGCCTGCGCATGCGCCAGGCGGCGCACGCAGTTCTCCACGATCACCACCGCGCCATCGACGATGATCCCGAAGTCCAGCGCACCCAGACTCATCAGGTTCGCACTGACCTTCTGGCTGACCATGCCGCTGAAGGTGAAGAGCATGGACAGCGGGATCACCATGGCGGTGATCACCGCGGCCCGCATGTTGCCCAGGAACAAAAAGAGGATGGCGATCACCAGGATGGCGCCTTCCATCAGGTTCTTCTTCACCGTGGCGATCGCCTTGTCCACCAGGACGGTCCGGTCGTAGGCGGTCACGGCATGAACACCAGCTGGCAGGGACTTGTTGATCTCCGCCATCTTGATGTCAACTGCTTGCGAGACCTTGCGGCTGTTCTCGCCAATGAGCATGAACACGGTGCCCAGGACGACCTCTCGGCCGTTGTCGGTGGCGGCGCCCGTGCGCAACTCCTTGCCCTGCCCAACTTCTGCGATGTCGCGGATGCGGATGGGCACATCCGTCGTCTGCTTGACGATGATGCTGCCCAGGTCCTGGGTGCCACGCACCTGACCAGGTGCACGGATCAAATACTGCTCGCCTTCGCGTTCGATGTAGCCTGCCCCGACGTTGCCGTTGTTGCGCTCCAGCGCATTGACCACGTCGCCCAGCGTCAGGCCATGCGCCATGAGCTTCTCGGGGCTGGGCGCGACCTGGTATTCCTTGGCATAGCCGCCGATGGAATTGATCTCGGTCACGCCTGTCACATTGCGCAGTTGAGGCTTGATGATCCAGTCCTGGATCTCGCGCAGGTCAGTCGGCGTGTAAGCCGTGCCATCTGGCTTCTTGGCGCCGTCCTTGGCTTCGACGGTCCACATGTAAATCTCGCCCAAGCCTGTGGAGATGGGCCCCATGGCTGGGGTGACGCCTTGCGGCAGCCGCGCCTTGGCTTCCTGGATCCGCTCGTTCACCAGTTGGCGCGCGAAGTACAGGTCGGTGCCGTCCTTGAAGATCACGGTGATCTGGGACAGGCCGTAGCGCGACAGGGAGCGGGTCTGCTCCAAGCCGGGCAGGCCCGCCATCACCGTTTCCAGCGGGTAGGTCACGCGCTGCTCGGTTTCCAGCGGCGAATAGCCGGGTGTCTGGGTGTTGATCTGGACCTGGACGTTGGTGATGTCCGGCACGGCATCGATGGGCAGCTTCTGATAGCTGAAGACGCCCAGGGCGGCCATGCCGAAGACGGCCAGCAGCACAAGCCAGCGCTGCTCAATGGCAAATCGGATGATGCGTTCAAACATGATGGGTGGACCTCGCGCTCAATGCTCGTGCTCGGCCGAAGCCTTGCCGATTTCAGCTTTGATGACGAAGCTGTTCGTCGCCGCATAGCGGGTACCGGCGCTCAAGCCCTTGACGACTTCGGTGCGCTTGCCATCGGTGTGGCCGACTTCCACGGGTTTGGCCTGGAAGCCGCCCGGTACTTCGACGAACACGACTTGACGGCCCTCCATGGTCTGCACCGCGCCAGCCGTCACGGTCACGGGTGCTTCCGCCTCGCCGGAAGTCACCGCGACATTGACGAACAGGCCGGGACGCCACGAAAGGTCGGGATTGGTCAACACCACCCGGGCGGTGGCTGTGCGCGTCTGCTCGCCAATCAGCGATCCGACGTAGGTCACGGTGCCCTTGGCCGTGGCGTCGAAGGAACTGGATCGCACGGTGACCTTCTCGCCCACCTTCACCAGGTTCAGGTCCTTAGCAGGCACGTTGATCGTTGCCCAAACGGTGGACAAGTCGGACAGGGTGAACACATTGGCGTCTTCTTTGACCGACTCGCCCAGCGCGATGTGCTTCTCGACCACGACCGCGTCAAACGGTGCGCGCAGCTCGTAGCGATTCAATGCGCCAGCCGAAGGCGAGGCACCCAATGCCTTGAGCTTCTGGTTGGCGTTGTTGACGGCAATCTCGGCTTCGCGCAGGGCCTGCGTCGCCTGCAGGACGTCCATCTGCGGCGAGATCTTGTCTTCAAAGAGCTTCTTCTCTCGGTCGTAGGTGGTCTGCGCCAAGGTCAGGCGCTTCTGGGCCGCCTGCAACTCGCTCCGCTGTTCGGACAGGACCACGCTGGAAATGACCGCGAGGACCTGGCCCTTCTTGACCTGCTGCCCCAGGTTGGCCGACACCGATTCGACAACGCCACCGACACGGGGCACAACGTGTGCCGTGCGATCCTCGTTGAACTTGATTTCGCCGGACAGCTGCACCGTCGAAAGGATCTTGCCAGGTTGGGCCGCTTGGACTTCAACGCCCGCTGCTGCGATCTGCTGAGCATTCAGAGAGACAGGCTCTTCCTCGCCTTCCTCGTGCTTGCCAGCGTTGGCGGCGGCAGCGCCCTTTTCAGAAGCGGTTTCGCCTTCATGCTTGTCATGCGCCCCATGCTCCTCGGCCTTCTCATGATGTTCCTTGTCATCGTGTCCCTTGGCTTCGTCGTGGCCGGACTCGGACTTCTTCTCGCCGTGGTGCTCGGCGTCATCGTGTCCCTTGGCCTCGCCGTGACCGTGGCCATGGCTCTCCTCGGCCGCTTCGCCGGCAGGCGCGCTGGCAGACCGCGTCAGCACAAATGCGCTGGCGCCCAACCCCGCCAAAACGATGGCGATGATGGCAACGAGTTGCTTTTGGCTGATGCGCCCAGCCTGGCGTTGTGATTGGGAGCGTGTCATGCGATGCTTTCTCATGGCTTGGACGTCGTCTGTTCTTCGCCGCTGGTCCCCAGCAGGCGATCGATGTTGGCGTTGGTGCGGTACAGCTCATTGAGCGCACGCAGGTACTGGGCGCGGGCCTGGAGCAAGGTCCGTTGGGCATCCAGGGCGTCGAGGAAGCTGAACTTGCCCAGCTCGAAGCCGGTCGTGGCGGCCTGCCACGCGCTCTCGGCGCCCGGCAGTACCTCGCTGCGCAGGACGTCCACCTCAGCCTGGGCGAAGCGCTGACGCTCCGTCAATTGCACCCACTCGGTCTCGACGCGGATCCGCGTTGCCTGGAAGTCCGCTTCGGCCTTATCGTGCAGGCGCAAGGCCTGAAGCAGGTTCCCCCGGTTGGTATCGAGCACAGGGATGGGAATGGCCAGGCCGATCACAGCCTGATTGCGTCCGACCTGCTGATCCCGCTTGGCACCCAAGGTCAGGGTCACGTCCGGAACACGGCGCGCCTCCTCAAGCTCGACCATGGCTTGCCGCTTGTCGACCTCCAGGCGTGCCTGCCGCAGCACCGGCACATCTGACAACTGAGAAGCCTCCAGATTGCGAGAGGCTGGCTGGACACCCGATTGCCAAACCAGTGTCTGAGCACGAACGGCAGATGCTGGGCCCAGCAGAGCTGCCAGCCCTTGGCGAGCGGATCGGAGTTCGCTCTGCGCTTGAAGCAGTTCCAGTCGGACACCAGCGTGAGCAACCTTCGCCCTGGTCTCGTCCATTGCAGAGACCTTGCCGGCCTGGACTCGCTTGGAGACCGCATCCGTGCCTCGCATGGACAAGTCGACGGAGGCCTGCGCCAGCTTCACCCGTTCCTGAGCGATGGCGGCAGCAAAGAATGCATCGGCCACATCCGCTCTGATCTGCGCGCGACGCCCTTCGATGTCCACGGCGGTTTGAGCCCGCGCGGCCTCGGCGACCGAGATCCGTGCTAACCGTTTACCGCCAAGCTCAATGGGCTGGCTCAACTGCACCGTGGTCGTCCGGCTGTCTCGCCGCGTATCTTCCAGCAGTGCCTGGACTTCAGGATTGGGACGTGCACCCGCTTGAATGACGGCCCCTTCGCTGGCTGCCAGTTCCTGCTGGTTGGCCACGATTTGAGGACTGAACTGAAGCGCCAGCCTGATGGCCTCGCTCAGCGTCAAGGGCTGCGCCACGGGCGCCGCCTTGTGCACGGCTTGCCCATCCGAATTGGACGGGCTAACTTGAGCAAAGGTGGCGGAAGAAAAAAGTGTGGCCGTGACCAACGCGAACGTCGTCATCGGCACCATGTGCCTGTACATCGAATTCTCCGGGTTGTGGGAACAACAACAAGAAGGAATCCGGCGAGAGAGGCCGTGGCCTCGCTATCTGAAGACAGGAAAAAAGCTTGCGCAGCAGCCGTCTCGCCGAATCAAACGGCGAGACGTATGTCGGGACGCTCGGGTCCCGCTGGAATGTTGGAGGCGTAGCCCTCGATCGAGTGGCCAAACCATTCCCTGCTGGACGCCACCTGAGGGGTGTGCGTCTCACTGACCGGCGAGGCAGCGCTCATGTGGCAGACAGTGCAGTCGTTGTCGGCACTGGCCTTCTTGTCGCTACCGCTCTTGTCCTTTGCGGCTTTATCGCCAGGGCGCTCCCCACGTTGCGGATCAAGATGGTTGTGCTCGTGGTGCCCGAAATGGCGCTGCGCGGCAGGGTTGCTTTCATGCTGGCAATAGCTGGCCACCGCAGCCCAGGACATCTGGAGCGGAAACCAAATCAGCAGGAACAAGCAAAGCAATCGACGCATGGCGCGGCAAGTATAGGTTGAAAAAAATGCCTTGTGGATCAGAAATGAGTTGCGCCTGACAAATACACGTGAAGGAAGTTGCCTGGCATGTCCGTCGATAGAAGATCCAATCTCTTTGAATCCATTTGAATCCCTGTAGCGGCTACAGAGTCAACACCTTTCGCGAAGATTGTTGTGAATTTTTCCACAGGGCAATGAATCAAGCCTGTCTAGGTTGCTCGGTCTCGCTCTGAGCCACATGCCCGTCCACATTGCTGGCCTCCACACTGTGGGCATGCCGATCCGGCGCCGCTTTGGGATTGTCGACTTGGGGTTCTACGCCCTCGTCTTTGACAGCGTAGTTGCGCTGCGGCTCGCGATCTTTTTGAGGCTTCGCAACAGTCCTGGCATGTTTGGAAGTGGCACCCATGATGGCTCCTTTGCAATGACAACGAGTGTCATCGGCAAGGCATATGCCGATCTGGTTCGAATTGAATCCAATGTCATGCCAGAAGGCTGAAGGCTGAAGGC
>CAIQIL010000210.1 GCA_903871865.1 uncultured Burkholderiales bacterium | reverse complement strand
GGCAAGTTCAAGATGGCCGCTGGCCTCGAATACACCGGTGTGGCCACAGGCTTCCATGGCTACGAACACCTGACGGTGGACGCCGCCAATGTGACGGCCATCTACGTCGATGGCGCTTCGGTGCAGCAGGCCCATGCCGGTGACGACGCCGTCATCGTGCTGGACCACACTCCCTTCTACGCCGAATCCGGCGGCCAGTGTGGCGACAGCGGCGAGCTGCGCAACGCCACCAGCCGCTTCCTGGTGGAAGACACGCTGAAGGTCCAGGCCGACGTGTTCGGCCACCATGGCCGCATCGTCGAAGGCAGCGTCCAGGTGGGCGACAAGCTCCATGCCAAGGTCGATGCCGAGCTGCGCGCCAGGACCGTGCGCAACCACAGCGCCACCCACCTGATGCACAAGGCGTTGCGCGAGGTGCTGGGCGAGCTCGTGGCGCAGAAGGGCTCGCAGGTCACGCCCGACCGCACCCGCTTCGACTTCTCGCACGGCCAGCCGCTGAGCGACGAAGAGATCTGCGAAATCGAAGAGCTGGTCAACGCCGAGGTGCTGGCCAACGCCGAAGCCCAGGCCCAGGTCATGGCCCTGGACGACGCCCAAAAGAGCGGCGCCATGATGCTGTTCGGTGAGAAGTACGGCGAGACCGTGCGCGTGCTGTCCATCGGTTCGTCGAAGGAACTCTGCGGCGGCACCCACGTGCAGCGCACCGGCGACATCGGCCTGTTCAAAATCGTCGCCGAAAGCGGTGTGGCTGCTGGTGTGCGACGTGTCGAGGCCATCACGGGCGCGAACGCACTGAGCTACACGCAGAACCTCGAAGGCACGCTCAAGGGCGTGGCCGAGATGCTCAAGGCCACCCCGCACGACGTGCCGGCCCGCGTGGCTGCCGCGCAAGACCAGATCCGTGCACTGGAAAAGGAAATCGCCTCGCTGAAGGGCAAGCTGGCTTCTTCGCAAGGCGACGAGCTGGTGGCCCAAGCTGCCGACATCCAAGGTGTGAAGGTGCTGGCCGCGACGCTGGAAGGCGCCGATGCCGCCACGCTGCGCAACACCATGGACCAGCTCAAGAACAAGCTGAAGACCGCCGTGATCGTGCTGGCCGCGGTCGATGGTGGCAAGGTGCAACTGGCTGCGGGCGTCACCGCCGACACGACCGCCAAGGTCAAGGCCGGCGAGCTGGTCAACTTTGTCGCTCAGCAAGTGGGCGGCAAGGGCGGCGGCAAGCCCGACATGGCCATGGCCGGCGGCACCGACGCATCGGCCTTGCCCCAGGCACTGGCTGGTGTGCTGGCCTGGGTCACCGAGCGCCTCTGATCAGCCGTAGCTCAGGGCTGAGGCCTTGCCGCGGAATACACGGTACGAAAACACCGTGTAGCCCAGGATGGCCGGCACCGTGATGGCGGCGCCCAGGCCGATGGCCTGCAGCGAGGCGTGTGCGCTGGCCGCCTGCCACACGGTGAGGCGGTCCATCACCACGTAGGGGAAGAGGCTGTAGGCCAGGCCGATGCCCGCCATCGTGCACACCAGCACGGTGGCGAAGAATGGCAGGGCGCTCAGGCGGTCGAGCACCAGCTTCGAGTTCAGCACTGTGCGCGCCGCCACCAGGGCCCCCAGCGTGACCAGCGGGATGGCCAGCAAGGCGATGAAGTCGGGCATGGCGAACCAGCGTGCGCGCACCGCTGGGCTCACCAGCGGCGTGGCCACCGAGATCATCCCGATGCCCACCACCACCACCGGCCAGACCGCCTTGCCCCAGCGCACCGCGCGTTGCTGCAAGGTGCCTTCGGTCTTGATGATCAGCCAACCTGCGCCTAGCAGCAGGTAGGCCGCGCTCAGCGAGAGCGCGATCAGCCCCGCAAAGGCCGTGGGCCAGGGGCCGGGCGCGAAGCCGGTGACGTAGCGCCCGAGCATCCAGCCTTGCGACAGCGATGCCAGCGCCGAGCCCGCGATGAAGGCCCGATTCCACAAGGCCTTGTGCGCATCCCGCGCCTTGACGCGGAAGTCGAAGGCCACGCCACGCAAGGTCAAGCCCAGCAGCATCAGCGCCACCGGCAGGTAGAGCGCACCCAGCACCACGCCTTGTGCCTTGGGGAAGGCGATCAGCAACAGGCCCACGCCCAGCACCAGCCAGGTCTCATTGGCGTCCCAGAATGGGCCGATGGACGCCACCATCACATCGCGCTCTTCGGCACTGGCGCGGGCCATCCACATGCCGACGCCCAGGTCGTAGCCGTCCAGCACCACATAAATCAGCATCGCCAGGCCCATCAGGGCCATGAAGGCCACGGGCAGCCAGTCGCCGCTCCATCCGGTCAATGCGCCGGTCAGGTGTGCGGGGTTCATGCGTGGGCTCCTTGGGTGGGTGTGACGGGCGTGTTGCGTGTGCCGGGGTGCTCACCGATGGGGGGCGTCAGCGGCTTCTCGCTCATGTAGCGCAGCACCATGACGTAGGCTGACAGCAGCAACACGTACATCACGAGGTAGCCGGTCAGGGTGAGTGCCACGTGCGAGGCCGGCACGCTCGCGACCACGTCCCGCGTCAGCAGTTGTCCGAAGACGATGTAGGGCTGGCGGCCGATTTCCGTGACGTACCAGCCCGCCAGCGTGGCCACCCAGCCGGAAAAGCCCATCCAGCGCAGCGCCTGCAGCTGCCAGCGGGGCAAGCGCTGCGGCTGCCACTGCACCCCGCGCAGCTGCCACCAACCCAGCCAGCTCACGGTCAGCATCAGCAGCCCGATGCCCACCATCACCCGGAAGCCCCAGAACAGCGGCGCCACCGGCGGGTGCTGGCCGGCGAATTCGTTCAGCCCGCGGATCTCGCCATGGGCGTCGTGCGTCAGGATCAAGGACGCCACGCGTGGCACCTCCACCGCGAAGCGCGTCGTCCGCGTCGCCTCGTCGGGC
>CAIQIL010000209.1 GCA_903871865.1 uncultured Burkholderiales bacterium | reverse complement strand
GCCTCGCGCTCCTACCAGAACAACGTCGAGGTCATGAACACGGCCAAGACCCTGCTGAGCAAGACCCTGCAGATGGGTCAAAGCGGCTGAAGCCGGC
Organism: uncultured Burkholderiales bacterium; assembly: GCA_903871865.1. Taxonomy (GTDB): domain Bacteria; phylum Pseudomonadota; class Gammaproteobacteria; order Burkholderiales; family Burkholderiaceae_C; genus Aquabacterium. The sequence goes on along the minus strand of CAIQIL010000209.1, from coordinate 4,729 downwards.
CACGCAGACACATTGGCCTGACACCAAGGACACACCATGACCACCGCCGTCAACAACACCAACGCCACCTCGGCCACCTCTTCCACCACGAAGACCGCCAGCCAGCAGGCCTCCGAGTCGTCCGACCGCTTCCTCAAGCTCCTGGTCACGCAGATGCAGAACCAGGACCCGCTGAACCCGATGGACAACGCTCAGGTCACCAGCCAGATGGCGCAGATCAACACGGTCACCGGCATCGACAAGCTCAACACCACCATGGGCACGATGAACGCCAGCATGGCGCAGATGCAGATGCTGCAGGGTGCTTCCCTGGTGGGCCACCAGGTCCTGCTGGACGGCAACCAGATGGCCTTCGACAGCACCGGCAAGGTGGGCAGCGGCGCCTACAACCTGGACGCCGCCGCCACCAGCGTGCGCATCGACATCGTGAACTCGGCCGGCGTGACCATCGACACCGTCAACCAGACCGGCGTGCCCTCGGGCCAGCAGGGCTTCCAGTGGACGCCGCCGAGTGGCACCAGCACCAGCGGCCTGACCTTCAAGGTCACGGCCACCAGCAGCGGCAAGGCCATCAATGCCAGCACGCTGATGACGGACACCGTGGACGCCATCAACACCTCCAGCGGCACCCTCACCCTGGAGCTGCGCAACAGCGGCTCCACCGCTTACAGCAAGGTCAAGGCCGTCGCCTGACCCCCTGATTTCCCTGCAGTCACCGAAAGGACATCACCATGGGCTTCCAGCAAGGACTCTCCGGCCTGAACACCTCCAGCAAGAGCCTGGAAGTGATCGGCAACAACGTGGCCAACGCCAACACCTATGGTGCGAAATCCTCGCGGGCCGAGTTCGCCGACATGTACGCGGCCTCGCTGGGCGGCGGCGGCAGCAACGGCATCGGCATCGGCGCGCGCATCGGTGCGGTGGCCCAGCAGTTCACGCAGGGCAACATCACCACCACGTCCAACAACCTGGACCTGGCCATCAACGGCCGCGGCTTCTTCGCCATGCAGACCGCACAGGGTGAAACCGTCTACACCCGCAACGGCCAGTTCAAGCGCGACGCATCCGGCTACATCGTCAACAACGAAAAGCACCAGCTGCTGGGCCAGGGCCTGGACGACACCGGCGCGCCTTCGGGCCCGGCAGGCTCGCCCATCCGCCTGAGCAACGATGGCTCGCCCCCGCAAAAGGCCAGCGCCATCACCATGACGGCCAACATGGACGCCAAGGCCACCATCCCGGCGGTCGCGGTCGATTTCTCGAACTCGAAGAGCTACAACTTCGTGACCTCGCAGACGGCCTATGGCGACAACGGCGCGCCCATCGCGCTGAACTACTACTTCCGCAAGGTGGCCGACGCCGTCGCCGCCGACCCCGCCGCCACACCGCCGGTCACGGCAGCAGGCAGCCAGTGGGCCGTCTACCTCAGCGCCGACGGCAACACCAACGCCGCCTCGGTGAACACCACGGCCGGCGCCCCCGCACCGATCGCGACCTTCACCTACAACCCCGACGGCACCCTGCCCGCCGGCACGGTCTTCACCATCCCCAGCATCCCCGGTGGCAAGAACGGCCAGCCGCTGACGGGCGTGACGCTGGACCTCTCCAAGTCCACCGAGTACGCCGGCAACTACGCCGTGACCGACCTGTCCGGCGGCGGCTACGCCCAGGGCAACCTGTCGGACTTCCTGATCGAGACCGACGGCACCGTCAAGGCGCGCTACACCAACGGCCAGTCGAAGGCGATCGCCCGCGTGCAGCTGGCCGACTTCAAGAACCTCAACGGCCTGCAGCCCATTGGCGGCAACGAGTGGAAAGCCACCAACGCCTCCGGCGAGCCGCTGCCCCTGGGCGCACCCGGCAGCGGCGTCTATGGCCTGCTGCAGTCCGGCGCCCTGGAAGAGTCCAACGTGGACCTGACCGGCGAGCTGGTCAACATGATCGTGGCCCAGCGTGCCTACCAGGCCAATGCCCAGACCATCAAGACGGAAGACCAGGTCCTGCAGACCCTGGTGAGCCTGCGCTGATTCGCTTTAGGAGCACGCCATGGACCGCATGATTTACCTGAGCATGGCCGGCGCCAAGACCAACATGGCGCAGCAGGACGTGCTGTCCAACAACCTGGCCAACGTCAACACCACCGGCTTCCGTGCGCAACTGCACGCGGTGCGCGCCGTGCCGGTGCGTGGCGACGGTGCCTCCACCCGCGTGTACTCCCTGGAGACCACGGTGGGCTACGACGCCAAGCCCGGCCCGCTGACCGTCACCGGACGGCCGCTGGACGTGGCCGCGCAAGGCAATGCCTGGCTGAGCGTGCAGGCGCTGGATGGCACCGAGGCCTACACCCGCTTCGGCTCCTTCATGGTCGATGCCCAGGGCACGCTGGTGACGTCCAACGGCCGCCAGGTCATGGGCGATGGCGGCCCCATCAGCATCCCGGCCAACACCGAGGTCAGCATCGGCAGCGACGGCACGGTCAGCGCCAAAGGCGTCAATGGCCGCAGCACGGCGGTGGGCAAGCTCAAGCTCGTCACCCCCGAGGGGCAACTGAACCGCGGCGAAGACGGCCTGTTCCGCGCACCCGATGGCACCGACCTGCCCGCCGATGCCAACGCACGTGTGCAGGAGGGCGCGCTGGAAGGCTCCAACGTCAACCCGATCGAGACCATGGTGCAGATGATCGCGGCAGCGCGCCAGTACGAGACACAGACCAAGATGATGCAGACGGCCGAGCAGAACGAAAAAACCGCTGCCCAGCTGCTGTCTGCCGGCGGCTGACCCGCGCTGAAGCCCCCCCTGATTGACCGGCGTCACGCCAAAGGAGTCCCAACATGATGCGTTCCCTGTGGGTATCGAAGTCCGGCATGGAAGCCCAGCAAACCCAGCTGGACCACATCTCCAACAACCTGGCCAACGCCTCGACCAACGGCTACAAGCAATCGCACGCCGTCTTCGAGGACCTGATGTACCAGAACCTGCGCCAGAGCGGGGCCAACACCACCGACCAGACCACCCTGCCCACCGGCCTGCAAGCCGGTCTGGGTGTGCGCGCCGTGGCCACCTCGCGCCAGTTCACGCAGGGCAGCCTGCAGCAGACGTCGAACAACCTGGACGTGGCCATCCAGGGCCAGGGCTTCTTCGAAGTCACCATGCCGGACGGCACGACGTCCTACACCCGTGACGGCTCCTTCCAGCTCGACAACCAGGGCCGCATCGTCACCAACAACGGCTACCCGGTGAACACGGGCGGCGCGACCATCCCGACCACGGCCACCAACCTGACCATCGGCAGCGACGGCACCATCACGGCCACCCTGCCCGGCACGACCACGCCGCAGCGCATCGGCCAGTTCCAGCTGTCGAACTTCATCAACGCCGCGGGCCTGGACCCCAAGGGCCAGAACCTGTTCGCCGAGACGGCCGCCTCGGGCGCACCCCAGCAGGGCACGCCGACCTCGACCAACCTGGGCAGCCTGTCGCAAGGCTTCGTGGAAACGTCCAACGTCAACGTGGTGCAGGAGCTGGTGACCATGATCCAGACCCAGCGCGCCTACGAACTCAACTCCAAGGCCATCCAGACCTCGGACCAGATGCTGCAAAAGCTGGGACAACTGTGATGAACACGCTGCGCCGTACCTCCGCCTGGGCCCTGTGCGCCGCCGCGCTGGCGCTGAGCGGCTGCGAAACCCTCAGCCCGAAGGTCGATGTGGCCCAGCCCACCTCGGTGCGCCCCTCGGCCGCCACCTACGCCCCGGTGGCCAACGGCTCGCTGTTCCAGAACGCCGCTTACCGGCCGCTGTACGAAAGCCACCGCGCGCGCATGGTGGGCGACATCATCACCATCAACATCTCGGAAGTCATCACGGCCAAGACCGAGACCACCAGCAGCCTGGAAAAGAAGGGCTCGGTGTCCAGCGCGATCACGGCCGTGCCCCTTCTCAACGTGACGCAGCTGGCCAAGCTGGGCGCCGCCGGCAACAGCGACAACAAGTTCGACGGCAAGGGCACGACCTCGGCGAACAACAATTTCACGGGCTCCATCACGGCCACCGTCATCGAGGTGCTGCCCAACGGCCACCTGATTGTGTCTGGTGAAAAACAGATCGGCCTGTCCAAGAGCGTGGACGTGCTGCGCTTCTCGGGCCAGATCGACCCCTACACCATCCAGCCGGGCAACACGGTGCTGTCCACCCAGGTGGCCAACGTGCGCGTCGAGCAGATGGGGCGCGGCGCCAACCAGGATGCCCAGCAAATAGGCTGGCTTGCGCACTTCTTTTTGAGCATTTCGCCGTTCTAAAGGTTCGGACAATGGAGCCGAACCCCCAAGGAAGTCGGCGCCATGAACCCCACTGACCGTTTGCTCAAACTGCTGATCGCACTGGCCTTGCTGGCCGCGTCGGCAGCACTGTGGTGGCCCGTCAATGCGCACGCGGTTCGCCTCAAGGAAATCGCCGCCATCCAGGGTGTGCGCTCCAACCAACTGATGGGCTACGGCCTGATCGTCGGTCTGGACGGCACCGGCGACCAGACCGCCCAGACGCCCTTCACCACGCAGAGCATCAACGCGATGCTGCAGCACCTGGGCATCACGGTGCCGGCCGGCGCCAACATGCAGCTCAAGAACGTGGCCGCGGTGCGGGTCACGGCCTCCCTGCCCCCCTTCGCCCAACCCGGCCAGCCGCTGGACGTCAACGTCTCCTCGCTGGGCAACGCCAAGTCGCTGCGCGGC
>CAIQIL010000208.1 GCA_903871865.1 uncultured Burkholderiales bacterium | reverse complement strand
CCGTGGGTTCGAATCCCACCCTCTCCGCCAAATGACCAAGCCCGCCAGGCGCATGCCGAGCGGGCTTTGTTCTTTTCAGGCCTGCTTAGGCTTGAGTTTGTCGCCAAGCCAGTGTCTCGTCCCAGGTGGGGGGCACGCAGCCTTGTTGCTGTACGCACAGGCTGGCGCTGGCGATGGCGTGTTGCAGCATGGCCAGGGCAGCGGTGTCGTCAGGCCGCGTGAGGGCACTGGCGCCCAGCCGAAGGCCTTGCGCCAACAGCCCGGCGAAGAAGCAGTCTCCGGCGCCCACGGTGTCGGCCACGCGCAGGGCGCGGGCTTCGCGCCAGTGCCATTGGCGGCCATCGCGAGCCAGCAGGTGCGCACCGTCGGGGCCCAGGGTCAGCGCGATCCATGACAGCGTCGGCGCCAGGCCGAACAGGCTGCGCGCTTGAGACAGCGGCGCGTCACCGGAGGCTTGCAGGTGGGCGAGGTCCTCGTCACTGACCTTGGCGATGTCGGCATGCCGCATCACGGCCAGCGCGTGGGCGCGGTAGGCGGGCAGGTCGGGCATCACCGAGGGGCGCATGTTCACGTCCACGGCCACCGTCAGCCCGCGTGCGCGCTGCGCGGCCAGCCAGGGCAGGTAGACGTCCGCGTCTTGCGGGTCCAGGGCCAGGCCGCCGGTGCAGACCACGCCAAGTGCGGGCAGCGCGTCGCAGGCTGCGTTCAGCCCGGTCGCGCTGATGTGGCGGTCGGCCACGCCTTGGCGGTAGAAGGCGTATTGCGGGTGGCCCTGCGCGTTGGTGCGCACCACGGCCAGCGAGGTGGGCGCCTGCACGGGCTCAGCCGTGGCCAGCTGGGCACCGTCGGCCTGCATCTGCTGGGCGAGTTCACGGCCAAAGGCATCGCCCGACAGCGGGTTCAGGTAGTGCGTGGCGATGCCCTGCCGCGCCAGTGCCCGCGCCTGGTTGTAGACCGAGCCGCCGAGGCAGGGCGCGTAGGCGCCGTCGGTGCGGCGGATGAGGTCGATCAGGGCTTCGCCGGCCACGGCCACGCTGGAGAGGGGGGAAGGCATCGGCATGGCGGGCGCTGGGGTGGGTGCGCTCAGGGGGCGCGGGTCGCAGGGGCGGTCGAGCCGCGCAGGATCAGCGTGGCGTCGAGCAGGCGAGAGCTGGGGCGTTCGCCCTTGGCGGCTTGCAGCAGGCAGTCCACCATCGCCACACCGGCGTCGTCCAGCGGCTGGCGGATGGTGGTCAGGGGCGGGTGCCAGTGCTCGGCGGCGGCCACGTCGTCGTAGCCCACGACGCTGACGTCTTCCGGCACGCGGCGACCTTGGGACAGCAGCACGCCCATGGCGTTCATGGCGATGAGGTCGCTGGCGGCGAACAGGCCGTCGAAGTGCTGGCGCTTTTTCAGGAACGCCCGCATGGCCGCCTGTGCATCGTCGCCCCGGAACGAGGTGGGGATGTGCAGCGCCGGGTCGGGCTCGATGCCGGCGGCGCGCAAGGCGGCTTCGTAGCCTTCGTGGCGCTGTGCGGCCTCGGGCATGGTGACATCGCCCATGAAGGCGATGCGTTGTCGGCCCAGGCTCAGCAGGTGTTCGGTGGCCAGGCGACCGCCGCGCACGTTGTCGGTCCCGATGGTGCAGTACAGCTGCTGGGGCAGGTGGGCGCCCCAGACCACGAAGGGCACGCCGCGCACCGCCAGGGCGTTGAGCTGGTCGTGGTGACCCCATTGGCCAATGACGGCGACCGCGCCGGCACGGCCTGTGTCGTAGATCTCGGCGAGGTCGTCCAGCCGCTCGGCATCGACGCGCGAGAGCAGCAGGTCGTGGCCGCGGTCGGTCAGCGCATCGGCCAGCGAGCCCAGCATGCCCAGGAAGAAGGGGTCGGAGATGTGCTGGCGCGTCTTGCGGTCGTAAGGGATCACGACGCCGATGGTGCGGTTGTAGCCCAGGCGCAGGTTCTTGGCGCTGGCGTTGATCGAGTAGTTCAGCGATTGCGCCAGGTCCACGATGCGCTGTCGCGTTTCGGGATTGATCAGCTTGCTGCCACTCAGTGCGCGTGACACGGTGGAGGCGGAAACGCCAGCAAGGCGGGCGATGTCCATCATCTGGACGCGGCGTTTGTCGGTGTCGGGTCTGGCCATGTGCGGAAAGTGCTGCGTCCGCATTACAACACGCTGATCATTTCAGGCGGAGCTGCCACAAGCGTGCCAGTTGCGCCGCGTCGCCGCCCACTTTCGCCAGGGTCTCGCGCGCGGCCTGTGCTTGGCCGGCGCGCAGTTGCGCGATGCCCTGGTGCAGCCGCGCTTCGTCGGCGTGTTTGGGCGTGCCTGCGGCAAAGGCGCTGGCCCAGGCTTGCTGTGCCTCGGCCCAGCGGCCACCGGCGAAGTGCACCAGGGCCAGTTGCGACCAGCTGTCGGCATCGCGGGCGGCTTTGAGCATCTGCGGCAGCGACTGCTCGTCTTCGGCGGCACGCTGCTTTGCCTGCTTGAGCAAGGCGTCGGTCGCGGCGTCTTTGGCCAGGCCGCGTGCACGGGCTCGCTCGACGGTGCCCACGGCCTCGGCGGGCAAGCCTGCTTTCACCGACAGGCGGGCCATGTCGAGGTACTCGGCCGCCTCTTCCAGGCAGTCGGTGTCGGCCATGAGCCGGTAGACGTCGAGTTCCAATCGAGGGTTGAAACCAGGCTGGCCGGGCAGGCGGGTCAGCAGGTCGCTCCAGTAGTCCTTGCTGGGCGCGATGGCCAGCAGCTGCGTCAAGGTTTGCACATAGCCTGCGTTGTCCTTGAGCGCTTGCTGGCTGAAGCCGAGGACGCGCCATTCGAATTCGGTGACGGCTTTCGCTTGCACCGGGTCGCTCAGCACCGGCTTCATCTCGCGGATGACGTCGCCGTGCTTCTTTTGCTGGCTGAGTGCTTGCAGCAGGTAGGGCCGCATGCGCTGCACCGGGCAGCCGGCATCGGTGCAGGCGCGCGCCCACTTCTCGGTGCGTGCGCTGTCTTCCACTTTGCTGGCGGCCTTGACCATGGCGTCGATCAGGGCAGGGCGGTCTGCCGGCGCCAGCTTGGGGTTGCCCAGCACCGCTTCGAGGGCGCCGATGGCGGCCTCGGGCTGTTGGGCGTCCAGGGCGGCGACCGAGGCCAGGCGGTCGGTGAGCAGCCGTTCGTCGGGATTGAGGTCGGTCAGTGCGCGAACCGCCGAGAGCTTGCGCAGCGCGTCGGCAGGCTTCTTGCCCGACAGTGCTTCCTGGGCGGCTTGCGCGGCCTGAACGACGTCGCGCCGGTACTCTGCTTCGGCTTGCGCCTTGGGGCAGAAGGGGCCGGCGCCTGTGAGGCCGGCCAGCACGAGGGTCATGCTCAGGCGCAGGCCGAGGGTGCGGGGGAAGGACAGCGGTGCGTTCATGGGGACTCGCTTGGGGGCTCGCTTGGAAAATAGCCCCGCACCCTGGCGAGTGCGGGGCAACTCTGCGCTCAAGGGAAACTCAGTCCACGAATTGCTCGGAGCCGACGATGCCGAGCTTGGTCAGCCCGATGCGTTGGGCACTGGCCATCACGCCCATCACGGCTTCGTAAGGGGCTTTGGCGTCCGAGCGGATGTGCAGCTCCGGCTGGGGTTGCTGCACCAGCGCCTGCTGGAGGTGCTGTTCCAGATCGGCGCGTCCAGTCAGGGGCGTGCCGTCCCACAAAACGGTGCGGTTGGCGGCCACCTGGATGTTCACCACCACCGGCTCGACCTTCTTGGCCGATTTCGCGGCGCTCGGCATGTCCAGGTTGACGCTGTGCAACTGGATGGGGATGGTGATGATCAGCATGATGAGCAGCACCAGCAT
>CAIQIL010000207.1 GCA_903871865.1 uncultured Burkholderiales bacterium | reverse complement strand
GGCCTTCCTCGACAAGCCCATGCGCTCGCTCAACCGGGCGCGCCTGTTCGCCAAGCAGCTCGCCGATGCCAGCGGTCGCCAGATGCCGCAGGAGCCCGGCCCCCAGGAGGTCGAGGAGCTGACCCGCGCACTCAACGATGCCTCGCTGTTGCTGTGCCAGCAGATGATCCTGCTGGACAACAACGTGCGCAACCTGCGGGCCAACGAGGCCCTTCTGGCCGAGCAAAACGAGCAACTCAGCGCCATCTTCGCCATGAGCCCAGATGGCCTCGTGACGTTCAACCGCGACGATCACGTGCAGTTCGCCAACCAGGCCTTCCTGGACCTCACAGGCTTGACGCTGACCCAGGTGGTCGGACAGCGTTTGAGCACCTTGGATGCCCTCCTGCGCGGCGTGGCCGTGACCAACAGGGGCTTCCCTGGCCTGGATGCGTGTTTTGAGCCAAAGCTCAACCAGGTGTCTGCGCCCGTGGTGCTTGAAGTGGCGGGTGAGCGGCGCAGGGTGCTGGCGCTCAAGGGGCAGCGCGGCAAGGGGGTGTCGGTCGGCCGTGTGCTGTACGTGCTGGACATGACCCGCCAACACCTGCTGGACGAGATGAAGTCGGAGTTCCTCTCCATGGCAGCGCACGAGTTGCGCACGCCCATGGTCAGCATCTTTGGCTTCACCGAGTTGATGCTCAAGCGCGAGATGTCGCCCGAGCAGCGCCAGGACCTGCTGGGCCGCATCTACCGACACAGCCAGTCGATGGTGGCCATCCTCAACGAGCTCCTTGACCTGGCGCGCATCGAATCGCGCCGCGGCCAGGACCTGGTTCTCGGAGACCACGACCTCGGCGCGTTGGTGCAAGCCGTGGTGACCGACTACCAAACGCCACAGGGCCGCCAGCCTCCTTCGGTGCAGCCCATGCCGGGGCCCATGCCGGTGCGCGTCGATGGCCAAAAGTTGCAGCAAGCCGTTCTCAACATCTTGTCGAACGCCTACAAGTACTCGCCCAACGGTGGTGCGGTTGAGCTTCGGTTTGTGCGCCTCACGGAGGAGGGCCGCGAGCGCGTCGGGGTGGCCATTCAGGATCACGGCATGGGCCTGAGCCCCGACCAACTGGCCCGCATGGGCGAGCGCTTTTTCCGTGCGGACAAGTCCGGCAACATCCCCGGCACCGGCTTGGGCGTGAGCATCGTCAAGGAGCTCATGGACCTGATGGGTGGCCGCATGCAGGTCGCCAGCACGCTGGGTCAGGGCACCACCGTGACCCTGTGGCTGTGAGGCTCAGGCCAGCTGGAAGGCCGACACCTCGGCCGACAGCACCTCGGCCTGGTCCTTCATGGACGCGGCGGCCGCGGCGTTCTGTTCGACCAGCGCGGCGTTTTGCTGCGTCACCGCGTCCATGGCCTGAATGGCCAGCGTGGTCTGCTGGACCTCGTCGGCCTCCTGGCGCGAGCTTTGCGCCACCTGGGCCAGCATCTCGTTGATGTGCAAGGCCTGCGTGACGATGTCGTTCACCGCGGCGCCAGCTTGGGTCACGATCTCGGTGCCCGAGTCGATGCGGCCCACGCTGTCGGCCACCAGGCCTTTGATCTCGCGCGCCGCTGTGGAGGCCCGCTGGGCCAGCGCCCGCACCTCGCCAGCCACCACCGCGAAGCCGCGGCCGGCCTCGCCCGCGCGGGCTGCTTCCACCGCGGCATTGAGCGCCAACAGGTTGGTCTGGAAGGCGATGCCGTCGATGGCGGCGGTGATGTCACCGATGCGCCGTGAGGCCTGCTGGATGCCGCCCATGGTGTCCACCATGGTGTGGATGATGGCGCCGCCGCGGCGCGCGGCCTCGGCGTTGTTCGTGGCCAGCTCGGACGCTTCGTTCGCGGTGCTCGCGGTGGCTTGCACCGTCTGGGCGATGTGCGCCATGGTCTGGGCCTGCTGCTGCAAGCTGGCGGCCGACTCCTCGGTCCGGACGGCCAGGTCGGTGGATCCCGAGGCGATTTCGCCACTGGCGTGAACGATGTGGTCGGCCGATGCCCGCATCTGACCGACGATGCGCTTGAGCGCGGTCTGCAGCCCGGTGATGTTGCTCATCAGGCCAGCGACTTCGTCGGCGCCCCAGGCCCGCGGGTGGGTGGTGAGGTTGCCCTGGCGGATGGCGTCGATGTGGAACACGACTTCGCGCAGCCCGCCTTCCAGCACCTTCTGGAAGGACAGGAAGAGGTAGCTGGTCAGCGTCAGTGCCGCCGCCAGCACGACCAGCGTGCCCAGGCGCGCGTTCTGCAAATGGGCTTCGCGCCGCGCCAGCAAGTCGTCGAGCAGGGGCAGGGCCTGGTCGTAGAAGGCGGCCAGGCTGGCCACGGTTTGCTGGCCTTGGCGGTAGTAGTCGGCCGGCTTGGGCGCGTTGGCATCGAACACGGCGAGCTCACCGACCTTGCGCAGCGTCAGGGCCTGGTCGAGTGAAGCCAGGTCCAGCCGGGGCTTGAGCGAGGGATTGGCGGTCCAGGCGCGGTGCAGGTAGGCGCGCACATCGTCCACGCCGGACTTGACGCGGGCGTCCCAGACGTACCAGGACTTTTCGTTGTCCGTGCCGATGCCTCCGCGGATGGCCGCGTAGGTGCCCCAGCCCCAGAGCTGCCCGACGTTCTCCATCGTTTGCGGCAAGGTCAGCACCAGCGCGTTGACCAGGTAGTAGCTGTCGATGTCCGGGTCGAGCACCAGGTTCGATCGGTCGCCGATGAGGTTGAGCAACTCCACCGCGGCCTGCGTGACCGGCCCGAACACGGTGCGGCCCTTGTCGTCCAGCCCCTGTTTGGCACTTGCCGTAGCGGCCCAGGCGGCTTGCAGCTTGCCCAGCGCGGCTTGCAACTGCAGGGTGTCGTTGTCGGCGCGCAGGGTGGCTGCCATGGCGTCCAGGGCCTTGTCGGTGCCCTGTCGCGCCCGCTGGTAGTCGGCCGCGGCGTCGAAGCCGCCGGCCATGGCGCGCGTGGCGTTGCGGATGTCGACGATACCCTTGAGCACGGGCACGAACTGGCGCATCGCGACCACACCCTGGCGTTCCTGGCTGGTGAAGCGGATGGTCTGGGCGCTGTCGCTGAAGTACTGCCAGGACAGCAGCGCGATGGGCACGAGGAAGACCGCGGTCAGGATCGTCGCCTTGCCTCGGAAGCCCAGGCGCCGGAACAGGCGCACCCCGGGGGCCCAGATGCCGTGGTAGCGGAAAAACTCGCGGATGCGCGTGCGGTGGTGTGGCCCTTGCGGGACGGTGGCAGCGCGTTGGTGCTGAGCGTCGGGTGGACGCACCTCTGGCTTGCCGGCGATGGAAACACTGTGGGTCATGGTGTCCTCTGGGTGGTGCGACGCGCACTCGGTGTGCGCCACGACGCCTCGTCGGCGGGACGTCGTGGGCGGATTGTGGGAACAGCCGATGTGGCGTGATCCGGCAAACAGCAGGACATGCCACGGCCAATTCAACGTGGGGCATGCGCTTGTCATAAGATCGCCCGGCGCGTCGCGGTCAGGCGCGTTCAGGACCCGCATGCGTCACCCCTTGTTGCCCGATGCCATCCAGGTGCTGGAGCGCGGCTGGCTGTCGTCCAACAACATCGTGTTCGCCGACGACGAGGTGCCCACGGTGGTGGACACCGGCTACGTCACCCACGCCGACACCACCTTGGCGCTGCTGCAGCAGGCGCTGAAAGGCCGCCCGCTGGGCCGCATCCTCAACACGCATTTGCACTCCGACCACGCCGGCGGCAACGCCATGCTGAGGGCGCAGTACGGCTGCGAGACCTGGATCCCGCCCGGCGATGCCGCCCTGGTGGACAGCTGGGACGAGGCCCGCCTGAGCTACCGTCGCACCGGCCAGCAGTGCCCGCCCTTCACCTACGACGCGCTGCTGCAGCCGCACAGCGTGGTGGGCCTGGGCGGCGAGGACTGGGCCGTGCTGCCCGCCATGGGCCACGACCACGCCATGGTGATGCTGTGGTGCGAGCGGCTGGGGCTGTTGATCTCGGCCGATGCGCTGTGGCAGAAGGGCTTTGGCGTGATCTTCCCCGAGCTGGAAGGCATCCCCGGTTTTGCCGAGCAGGCCGCCACGCTGGACCTCATCGGCCAGTTGCAGCCGCGCGTCGTCATCCCCGGCCATGGCGCGCCGTTTGGCGAGCACGATGGCGCCGTCAGCGCGGCCCTGGACGCGGCACGCTCGCGCATCCAGTGGCTCAGCGAGGAGCCCCGCCGCAACGCCGACAACGCGCTCAAGGTGCTGCTGGCTTTCAAGCTGTTGGAGGCGCAGCGCCTGACGGTCGATGAGCTGGCCGCGCTGGTGCAAGCCAGCTTCGACGGCAACCCGGCCATGCGCGCGCTTTACCCGGCCGACCCACAGGGCATCGCCGCGTTCATGGCCGATGAGTTGGTGCGCGCGCGCGCGGCGGTGCGCGACGGCGAGGTGCTGGTGGTGCCGCAGCGCGGCTGAAGCCTGAGCTCAGGCCGCGGCTGCCTCTGCCGTTGCCGTGATGGGCGGCGGCGCTGCTTCGGGTTGACCGGACAGCCGCGTCAGTTGGCCCAGCAATTCGTCGCGCAGGCGGTAGAGCTCCCCGATGCGGCGCTGGACGAACTCGGTGCGCCCCTGGGCTTGCAGGTCGCACAGCGTTTCGGCCAGGGCGTGGATCTCGTTGTGCAGGCGGTCGATGGCGGTGAGTGCCGGGTCCTGGGCCGCGATGACGCGCTTGGCGTCGCCATGCAGCCAGTGGCCGAAGCAGCACTGGTGGACGTTGAGTGGCGGCGGCTCGTCGCGCTGGCCTTCGAGGAAGTCCGTGACGGCGCCGACCCAGGCGCGGTGCTTGACCTCGGCCACCCGCATGGGCACGTCGTCGCGCGTGAAGGCGGGCAGGTTCAGCCAGCGCGGATCGGGCTGCCAGCTGGCGGCCCAGGCCGGGATGGCCTCGGCCGGCATGGGCCGCGCGATGCCGTAGCCCTGGCCCAGCTCGCAGCCCAGGTAGAGCAGCATCTCGCCGTGGTCCACGGTTTCCACGCCCTCGGCGATGACCTCGCGGTGGAAGGCCCGCGACAGGCCGAGCACGCCTTCGAGGATGGCCAGGTCGTCGGGGTCGTCGAGCATGTCGCGCACGAAGCTCGGGTCGATCTTGAGCTGGTGCACGGGCAGGCGCTTGAGGTAGGCCAGCGAGGAGTAGCCGGTGCCGAAGTCGTCGAGCGCGAAGGCCACGCCCATGTCGCGGCAGGCCACCATGATCTGGGAGACGCGGGCCAGGTCGCCCAAAGCGCTGGTCTCCAGCACCTCCAGCTCCAGGTCGCCGTGCTGCACCTCGGGGTGAGCGGCCAGGCGGGCGCGCAGGCGCTCCACGAAGTCGGGTTGCTGCAGTTGGCGCGCACCCAGGTTGATGCTGACCGGCAGGTGCAGGCCGGCGGCGCGCCAGGTGTCCATCTGCTGCAGGGCGGTCTCCATCACCCACTCGCCGATGTCGAGCGCCAGCGGGTGGTCCTCGATGACGGGCAGGAAGCTGCCGGGCGCCAGCAGGCCGCGGTGCGGGTGCTGCCAGCGGATCAGCGCTTCGGCCCCGACGATCTGGCCCGTGCGCATGTTCACCTTGGGCTGGTAGTGCAGCACGAACTCGTGGTGGCGCAGGGCGTGGCGGATGTGCTCGATGCTCTCGTGGTGGCCGCGCACGCTGCGGTCCTGCTCCGTGTCGAAGACATGGCAGCGGTTCTTGCCGGCCAGCTTGGCCTGGTACATGGCCTGGTCGGCCTGGCGCAGCAGCTGGTCGGCATCGACCTCTTCGGACTGCGGGTAGGCGGTCAGGCCCAGGCTGGCCGAAACCTGCAGCGTCAGCTTGCCGATGGCCACGGGCTGGGCGGCGGCGGCCAGCACGCGGTTGACCACGGGCAGGGCCTGTTCGGTGTCGCCGAGGTCCTGCATCACGGCGACGAACTCATCGCCCCCGATGCGCGCCAGCGTGTCGCCCTCGCGCAAGGCGTGGCGGATGCGCGTGGCCAGGGCCATCAGCAGCTGGTCACCGGTTTCGTGGCCGTGGCGGTCGTTCACCGACTTGAAGCCGTCGAGGTCGAGGTAGAGCACGGCCAGCCGCTGCCCGCGCCGCTTGGTCTGGGACATGGCCTGCTTGAGGCGGTCGGCCAGCAGGGTGCGGTTGGGCAGGCCCGTGAGGGCGTCGTGGTGGGCGTTGAACTGCAGCTGTAGCTCGTGCTCCTTGAAGGCGGTGATGTCGGAGAACAGCGAGAGGTACTGGCGCACCACGCCCTGTTCGTCGCGCACGGCGCTGATGGTTTTCATCTCGGCGTAGTGCTCGCCGTTCTTGCGGCGGTTCCACAGCTCGCCCTGCCAGTGGCCCTTGTCCTGCAGCGCCTGCCACATCGCCACGTAGAAGCTGCGCTCCTGGCGGCCCGATTTCAGGAAGCGCGGGTTGTGGCCCAGGGCTTCCTCGCGGCTGTAGCCGGTGATGCGGCTGAAGGCCTCGTTGACGTCGATGATGCGGCCGTCTTCCGAGGTGATCATGATGCCTTCGCGGGCGTGCGTGAACACGCTGGCGGCCAGGTGCAGGCGCTCTTCGGCCTGCTTGCGTTCGATGGCGATGCTGGCCAGGCGGGCGACCTGCTCGATCAGACCGATGTGCTCGGGCGTGGGCGCGCAGGGCGTGCGGTGGTAGATGGCGAAGGTGCCCAGCACCTGGCCGTGCGACGAGAAGATGGGCTGCGACCAGCAGGAGCGCACGCCGGCGCTGTCGGCCAGCTCGCGGTAGCCCTCCCACAGTGGGTCGGTCTGGATGTCTTCGACCACCACGCGCTGGGCGGTGTGGGCTGCGGTGCCGCAACAGCCCACGCCGGGCCCGATGGCGATGCCGTGCACCGCCGTGTTGTAGTGCGCCGGCAGGCTGGGTGCAGCGCCCATCAGCAGGTGCTTGCCCTCGTGGTCGAGCAGAAGGATGCTGCACAGCATGGCGGGGTCGAGCGCCTCGATGCCGCGCACCGTGGCCTCCAGCAGGGCGGGCAGGTCGTGGCCATCGGCCAGTTGCTGGAGGATGTCGCTGCGGAACTGCTCGAGGCGTTCGGCCTGCTTGCGCCAGCTCACGTCGGTGAGGGTGCCGATCATGCGCACCGGCGTGCCATCGGCTTCGCGTTGCACGACGGTGCCGCGGCTGAGCACCCACAGCTGCTTGCCGCTGCGGTCGAACACGCGGTATTCGCAGGCGAAGGTCGGGGTGTCGCCGCGCAAGTGGCTTTGCAACTCGGCCTGCACGCGCTGCAGGTCGTCGGGGTGGACCTGGGTGACCCAGGCGTCGGCGCGCTTGCCGCGTCCGCTGCCGTCGGCACCCACCGCGCCCAGCCAGCGGCCAGACAGCACGACCTCGTCAGAGGGCACGTGCCAGTCCCACACACCATCGCCCACGCACTCGACGGCGCGTTTCCAGGGCGAATCTTCGGGCGACAGGGTGTCTGTCAAGGACATGGGCCGGACCTTGCTTCTGGCGAGGGGCGCCCAAGGGGCCTGCTGGCAGCAGGAAAAGGCGCGGATCGGGTCAGTATCTCCCAGGGCCTGGCCGTGTGCACGCGCGGGTGCGCCCAAAGTCGCCCGACCGTGGCGAGGGCGTGACCCTTTCCACGCACAGCACGCCGCCTGGGCCGCCAGGGGCCCCAAGGGTGTGGCTTTTGTGCGTCGGCGCGGGAATGTCGGCACAATCCCGCCCATGTCTGCACCCACCTCCCGCCCCGCACCGGAACTGCTGCTGCCCGCCGGCTCGCTTGAGAAGATGCGCGCCGCCTTTGACTTCGGCGCCGATGCCGTCTATGCCGGCCAGCCGCGCTACTCCCTGCGCGCGCGCAACAACGAGTTCAAGCTGGAGCAACTGGCGCAAGGCATCACCGAGGCCCGCCAGCGCGGCAAGAAGCTGTTCGTGACCAGCAACCTGATCGCGCACAACGACAAGGTTCGCACCTACCTGCGCGACATCGAGCCCATCATCGAGATGAATCCCGACGGCATCATCATGGCCGACCCGGGCCTGATCATGATGGTGCGCGAGAAGTGGCCGCACGTGCCCATCCACCTCTCGGTGCAGGCCAACACGACCAACTTCGCCACGGTGAAGTTCTGGCAGAAGATGGGCGTGCAGCGCATCATCTTGTCGCGCGAATTGAGCCTCGACGAGAGCGAGCGCATCCGCCAGGAATGCCCCGACATGGAGCTGGAGGTGTTCGTGCACGGCGCGCTGTGCATCGCCTACTCGGGCCGCTGCCTGCTGTCCGGCTACTTCAACCGCCGCGACCCCAACCAGGGCACCTGCACCAACGCCTGCCGCTGGAACTACAAGACGCAAGGTGCCACCGAGCAGTCCGACAGCGGCGAAGCCATCCCGGTCCAGCTGGAAGGTGTCTTCAACTTCGAGGAAGAGCAGGCCAATGCGCAGGCCGCGTCTTTCTCCCCGAGTGCTTGTGGTGACGGCCAGCGCCACCCCGCGGCCGACAAGGTCTACCTGATCGAAGAAGCCGGCCGACCGGGTGAGCTCATGCCCATCATGGAAGACGATCACGGCACCTACATCATGAATTCGAAGGACCTGCGCGCTGTCGAGCACGTCGAGCGCCTGGTCCAGATCGGGGTCGATTCGCTCAAGGTCGAAGGCCGCACCAAGTCGCTGTACTACGTGGCGCGCGTGGCCCAGGTCTACCGCAACGCCATCGACGACGCCACGGCCGGGCGGCCCTTCAACCGCGAGTTGCTGATCCAGCTCGAAGGCCTGGCCAGCCGCGGCTACACCGGTGGCTTCCTGGAGCGCCGCCCCGCGCAGGACTACCAGAACTACATCACCGGCCACTCCGAGTTCAACCGCAGCCAGTTCTGCGGCGAGGTCAAGGGCGTGGCCGACGGCTGGGCCGAGGTGATCGTGAAAAACCGTTTCGATGTGGGCGACACCATCGAGGTCATTCACCCTTTGGGCAACCAGATGCTCAAGCTCGACACCATGCGCAACCTCGACGGCGAGCCCATCACGGCCGCACCGGGCAGCCCGCTGCACGTGCGCATCCCGCTGGACGCGCGCTTCGAAGGCGCCTTGCTGGCGCGGATGCTGCCGGGGGCGTTGGCCGCCGCCGCGGCCTGAGCCTGGGCCTGGGCCGACGCGTCAGCCCTCGCCCTCGCGGCCCAGTGCCGCCCAGTCGAGGATGTCGATGCGGCCGTACTGGCAGCGCAGCAGGCCGCGCGCTTCGAAGTCCTTGAGCACGAGGTTGACCGTCTGTCGCGTCAGCGCGAGCATGGCGCCGAGCTGCTCCTGGTTGAGTTGCAAAGCATCGCGGGTCTGGCCTTCGGCGAGCTGGCCGTGGGCCGTGGCCAATGACAGCAGGCGCCGCGCCACGCGGGCCGGGGCGGCCAGCAAGGCGAGCTCTTCCACGCCCATGAACAGGGCGCGCAGCTTTTCCATGGCTAGCTGGCCAAAGGCTTGCCAGCGGCGCGGGTCTTCGGCCAGCAGGGCGTGCAGCTCGGTCAATGGCAGCCACAGCAGGGTGCTGGCCTCGCGGGCGTCGGCGTTGTGCGTGCGCAGGCCGCCGTCGATCAGGGCGATTTCACCGAACCACTGCGGTGCTTCGGCCACGGCCACCAGGGCTTCTTTGCCGCCGGGGCCGACCGCGCCCACGCTGATGGCGCCCGACAGCACCGCGTACAGGCCGCTGTTGGCATCGCCCCGCGCGAACAGGCGCTCGCCGCGGGCCAACTGCACGCGGCGACCGGGCTGCACCAGGCGGTGTTGGAAATCTTCGGGCAGGCCCGAGAACCAGCGGCCCTGGCGCAGCAGGGCCAGGGTGGGGGCGTCGTGGGTGGGTGTCACAGGCGCGCAGGTTACGCGCCACAGCGGTGGCGGCGCTAGGTGACATCCCTGAGGCGTGGGCGCAGGGACTGTCGGGCAGATGGCAGACACGCGCAGGCGCCGGCCCCACGATGTGGGCATTGCCTTGTCATCGATGTTCCTGCCGCCACCTTGAAGCCCGCCATGAAGACCCTGACCGACCACCTCGCCACCTATGCCGCCTACCACCGCCATGTGCGCAACGTGGCCACGCACTTCGTGGGCATCCCTGTCATCGTGGTGTCGGTGATGGCGCTGCTGGGCCGCGCCGCGCTGGACGTGGGCGGCGTGTCGGTGTCGCTGGCCACGCTGACCTGGCTGGCGTCCACGCTGTTTTTCCTGCGCCTGGACCTGCGCTACGGCCTGACCATGGCCGTGCTGACCGGCTTGTCGCTGTGGGCTGGCCACGCCCTGGCCGCCTTGCCCATGGCGGCCTGGTTGAGCGCCAGCCTGGGCCTGTTCTTCGGCGGTTGGGTGCTGCAGTTCATCGGCCACATCTACGAGGGCCGCAAACCGGCGTTCGTCGATGACATCACCGGCCTGGTCATCGGGCCACTGTTCGTGGTGGCCGAGGCCGGTTTCCTGCTGGGTTGGCGCCGCGAGGTGCAGGCCGCCATCGAGGCCCGCGTGGGCCCGGTGGGCGCCTTGTCGGCCCGCGAGCGCGGGGTGGCGCTGGGGCGCTGAAGCGTGAGGCTGTGCCGGTGTGCGCAGGCCGTCGGTGAGAGATGTGGGGGGAGCCCTGTGAAATGGGCCCGCGAGGGGCGACAATCCTGCTTTTGCGATTCACTGCGACCGACCCATGTCCTCGACGAACCCGGCCCCCTCTGCCGAGACCGCTGATCCCGCCAACGCCGTGACGGCCGCGCCTGCCGCGCTGCCCACGGAGGTGGTGCCCGCTGCCGCTGCCGAGCCTCTGGCCACGCAGCCCGACGCGGCGGCTCAGCCCGAGCCGGCCGCGTCAGCCGATGGCGGCGACCCTGCCGAGGCCATGGCCGAGCGCCGTGCTGAAGACAGCGCCGAGGAAGGCGCTGAGGGAGGCGCCACCCAGCCTGCTGCCGCAGACGCCCCGGCCGCCGCGCCCCGCGCCGAGGTGTCCACCGCGGCCACCGGCGCCCGCCTGGCCGAGCTCTTCCCGGCCCTGTTCGGCGGAGCGCCCAAGCCCTTGAAGCTGCGCATCCAGGTGGACATCCAGGAGCGCGCCCCCGGCGAGTTCAGCAAGCAGGCCCTGTCGGCCTTCTTCCGCCGCCTCACCGGCGCCACGTCCTACCTCGTGGCCGTGTCGCGCGGCAAGCAGCGTTTTGACCTCGATGGCCAGCCCGCCGGCGAGCTCAGCGAAGAGCACCGCCAGCTGGCCGCCGACGAGCTCACCCGCCGCCGCGCCAACCAGCAGGCCCGCCGTGTCCAGGAAGACGCCCAGCGCGAACAGGAAGAAGCCGGCCGCCGCCAGCGCTTCAGCCTGCTGCGCGACTTCGAGACCACCAAGCTCACGACGGCCAACTTCTGTGCGCTCAAGGGCATCGCGCCCGAGCAGCTCGACGGCTTGCTGGACCAAGCCCGCAAGGAAGCCCAGGAAGATGCGGCCCGTCCGCAGCGACCGCACCATCGCCCCGAGCACGGCCATGGCCGACCGGGCCAAGGCCCGGGTCGCCGTGACGGTGAGCGCCGGGATGGCGAACGCGGCCCCCGCCGCGAGGGTGGCCGCAACGATGGCCCCCGTGCGGAAGCCGGTGGCCGACGTGACGACCGTGGCCGTCCGCAAGGGCCTCGCGGCCCGCGCGGTGGTGGTGGCCGCGAGGGCGGCGGTGCGGGTGGCCAAGGTGGCGCCGGTGGCGCAGGCGGTCGCAACGACCGTGGTGGCCCGCCGCGCGGCTGAGCCCGGCCATGAGCCTGAGCCACAACACCTACCTCTGGGAGCACTGGAAGTTCAACGCCGAGCAGCGGCTCAAGGCGTTCAACTTCTACGTGGCGCTGTCCATCTTCGCCAATGGCATGGTGTTCGCGGCCCTGGAGAAGGCCACGCACCCGGCCGTGCTGGTGTTGCTGGGCGGCTTCGTCAGCGTGCTGGCCCTGGTGTTCGCCGTGGTGGACGCGCGCAGCCGCCACCTGCTGCACCTCACCAAGCAGGGGCTCAAGCAACTCGAAGCCGAGTTGCCCGAGCACGCCCGCCTCTTCCTGCTCGACGACCAGCGCCGCTGGCGCTGGGTGCGCTACACCGCGGCCTTCAACCTGCTGTTCGTGATGCAGCTGGTGTTCGGCCTGGGCGTGACGGCTTACGGCATCAGCCGCTGGTGAAGTTGTTGGTGAAGTTGCGCAGGCCGCTGAGGCCGCGCAGCCTCACACCAGCTCGGCCGCCGCTTCCTGCGTGAGCATCGAGCCCGTGCGCTGCTGGCGCAGGTGCCAGGCAAACGCCTCTTCCAGCAAGTGCGGCGTGTGGCCCCCGCGGCGGCAAGCTGCGCGGAAGTAGTCGTTCAGCTGCTCGCGGTAGCTCGGGTCCACGCAGTGCGCGATCATCTCCCGCGCACGTTCGCGCGGCGCCAGGCCACGCAGGTCGGCCAGGCCGTGCTCGGTCACGATCACATCGACATCGTGCTCGGTGTGGTCCACGTGCGTGACCATGGGCACCACGCTGGAGATCTTGCCCCCCTTGGCCAGCGACTTGGTCACGAACACCGACATGTGGGCGTTGCGCGCGAAGTCGCCCGAGCCACCGATGCCGTTCATCATCTGCGTGCCATTGACGTGCGTGGAGTTGACGTTGCCGTACAGGTCCACCTCCAGCGCCGTGTTGATGGTGATGAGGCCCAGGCGGCGCACCACCTCGGGGTGGTTGCTGATCTCCTGCGGGCGCAGCACGATGCGCTGCTTGTAGAAGTCCAGGTTCGCCATCACGCGCTCGTAGCAGGCCTTGGACAGCGTCATCGACGAGGCCGAGGCAAAGGCCATGCGCCCGGATTCGAGCAACTCGATGCTGCTGTCTTGCAGCACCTCGGAGTACATCGTCATGTTGTCGAAGGGCGACTCCAGCAGGCCGTGCAGCACCGCGTTGGCGATGGTGCCGATGCCCGCCTGCAGCGGCTGCAGCGACGGTGACAGGCGACCAGCCTTGACCTCGCGCAGCAAGAAGCCGTTGAGGTGGCCGGCGATGGCCTCGGTCTCGATGTCCGGCGGCAGCACGGTCGAGGGGCTGTCGGGGCGGTCGGTGAAAACGATGCCGGCGATCTTGTCCGGGTTGATGGCGATCGCCGTGCAGCCGATGCGGTCGTCCACGCCGGTCAGCGGGATGGGCTGGCGGTGCGGCCG